>JANNFJ010001155.1:0-3077 GCA_031379725.1 Calothrix sp. OTE_75_metabat_31 | reverse complement strand
CCGACCTTCGATGCGGGCAATTGCCAACAAAATCGGGATGCGGGTTCCATCTTTGTGGAAATACTCCTTTTCAAATGGAGTACAGGAACCACATTGCAATATCTCTTGCACCTTTTGTCGGTCGAGTTCTAAGTATTCGGCTGGTGTCATCGTATCCCAGCGCAAACTCCCCACTGCAAGTTCGCTGCGACTGTACCCAAACATCTCCAAGAAAGCGTCGTTTGCCTCTAAGATGTTACCCCGAACATCGCCAAAATAAATCCCCACAATATTAGACTCAACAATACGGCGAAATTTGGCTTCGCTGTCTTGCAATGCAACTTCAGATTGTTTGCGCTGGTTTATATCTACGGCAGTACCAACAATCTCATGGGGTGAACCATCAGCGTGACGGGTAAAAACAACTTCCCGAACCCACAACCACCGCCATTCACCATTTTCATGTCGCATCTGATACTCGCATTCTAACACTTCGCCATCAGATGCTTGCTCGAATCTTTCTAGCAGTTGTGGTAATCGCTCTAAATCTTTAGGGTGTAGGAGTTTAGCAATTATCTCATCACCCATCGCGCCAATTTCATCGGTAGTATAACCCAACACCTCGGCAATTTGACGGTTGACATAGACATTGCGGCGTTGCTTCAAATCATAAACATACAACATGCCGGGGGTGGCTTGGGCAATACGTTCAATCAATTGCTGAGTTTGCTGTAACTGTTCTTCAGCTTGCTTTTTCGCCGTTACATCCCGCCAAGATGCCACAAACCCATCTTCCATCTTAGAGATGCGAAAATCGTAGGCACGAGTTAACTGCTGGTTACCAAAAACATCAGTATAGATAAGCGATTCTTTGACCAACGGTTCCCCAGTTTCTACAACAAGGCAATACTCATCAATTAACCCAGTTTGCCTAGCAGCGGGGAAAACTTTGCTAAGTAATGAGCCAAATTGCTCTTCGGTCATCATATTTGATTCGCAAGCAGCAGGGTTAAGATAATCAATCTGAAAATCGACTATTTTACCTTCGTCGTTACGAACCGACGAATAAATACCAAAACAATCGACTAAATTATCAATCGAAGTCCGAAAACGTTCCTCACTGCGACGCAAATCTTGATGTAAGCGAACATTCTCAATTGCTGAATCGATAGCGGAATGCAGAACTTCGGGTGTTGCTTGCCCTTTGACCAAATAATCTTGGGCACCACTTTTAATCGCTCGAGCTGCAATAGTTTCGTTACCTTTTCGAGTTAACATAATTGCCGCAGGCATCTGCTGGACTGCTTGTTGTTTCAACTGGGTCAGAAATTGCAGTCCATCAATATCAGGCAGCAAAAAATCGAGCAAAATAACATTGGGCTGAAAACGTTGCCATAAATGCAAACCATCTTTCCCAGTTTCCGCTTCTAAAATTGTGTATTTAAATTTGGGGTCTTGCTGCAAATAATTGCGGTAAACCTCCCGGTCTTCTAGGGAATCATCAATAATGAGAACGGTTAGCTGTTGAATCATGGCTAACGAAAATGAGAATCAAATCCGTGATTAAAGTTGGTATTGGTTTAAGCGATTGGAGAACGAAAATTTTTAAAATATAATCAGCCGCTTAATATCCATAACATATTTCAATATCCCTTAAGTTTAAACAAGTAGTAAATACTGCATCTGGAAGAATTAGGGAGTCAATATCCCTACTCCCTAGTCAATACTGCGGGCGTTAAGAAGTATTCCTAAAATTGATCCACCATTATCCCCCGATAAGTTGGGGGACTTTAAGAGGCTTTTAGCCCCCCAATGAATGCGGGGGGTTGGGGGGATCTAAACCAAAACCTACGCAGTATTGACTCCCTAGTAACTAATGTGAGTCGATTGATAACTAGGTGGTTCGACGTGGATTAAAATTCGTGCGGGGGCAAATCGTTCTTCGAGTAATTTTTCGACTGCTTCAGTGATGTGGTGAGAAGTATCAACATCGGGTGCATCGACTATTAGATGCATTTCGATAAAAATTTGACGACCCAACACACCACGAGAAGCAATATCGTGACAATTAATCACTCCAGGAACTTGAAGGGCTAAAGCGTGGATGGTTTCGGGTGCGATGGCAATTTCATCGACTAACCAAGGCAAGTTCTCTTTTAATACTCCCCACCCACTCCAAAAAACCATCAGCGCCACAGGAAAAGACAAAACCAAGTCTAACCATTGATACCCCAACCACACCCCAATCAACCCAGCAATCACCGATATGGTTACCCAAATATCACTCATTGTGTGTGTTGCATCCGCTATCAAAATCGGGCTATTTACCCGCTTGCCAACACGACGTTCGTAAAATGCGACAAAAATATTTATACCCAACACAAGCAGTAATATCCACAATTCCGGAGGAGAAATTGTGACAGTTTTTCCTCCACCATTAATAATTCGCTCAACAGCACCTTGAAGAATTTCAAAGCAAGCAATCCCCAAAAAAGCCGCAATTCCCAACGCCCCCACCGCTTCAAATTTTTGGTGTCCGTAGGGATGTTCGCGGTCGGGTTGTGGAGAAGAAAAGCGACTAGTAATCAAACCCAATACATTATTGGCGCTATCAGTAACACTATGCAAAGCATCCGCAAGCAAACTTAACGAACCCGTCCAACTGCCCACCACTGCTTTAAGTATCATTACAAATAAATTCAGTAGTAGGGTAATAACTAAAACCCTTCTAACCGTCGCCCGATTATCAATGTTCATAAAGTATTTTTAATATCTAACTCTCTACTTATACTGTAGAGCTTTTAATACACATAGGCAATTCAAACCCTTGTAGCATAAAGGCTGAGATATTTATTTAACACCTGTTTTTTATTACTTCTATTGCGACTATTTTTTAACAAACAACCCTTAAAATCTCAATGAAAATAACATTTATTCTTGTCAATGTAAATGCTCTTTTTTTGCATTAAAAACAGGGAGTAGGTAGTAGGGAGAGTAGGCAGAGGGGGGAGAGGGGGAGAGTGAGAAGAGTGAGGAGAGGGAGATGTCTGTAAGGGCGGGTTAACCGACCAAAACTTGGGAAAACGCAAAATCTTATT
>JANNFJ010000030.1:0-3657 GCA_031379725.1 Calothrix sp. OTE_75_metabat_31 | reverse complement strand
CCACTTCTGAGGTACCCATCGTGTGTCCAGTTTCGACTTCTAAATGTGACTCTCCAAAATATACATACTCTTTTTTGGTGATTGTTTGAAGCTCCGAAGAAACTTTTGAAGATACAGAGAAGAATACATTTCCCATAGCTTCAAGAGCTTCAATTGCTATCAATTTAATTACAGGCTCGGCTTGGAGAGTTAAACCAGCAATTTGATAAGAAATTTGGCGAGTTATCTTAGTTTCTTCACCCCAGATAAAATCTATAGTTTTAGCAAAACTCCAATTTGGATTTAAGCATAGTACTTCTAAGTCAACTAAAAACCAAGATGAATGTGATTCATCTTCCTCTGTATGTCCATTAATCATTCCCTGAATCTTTGTGTTGGAATTAGATTGCTTGACACGAAAAACATATTTGTTAAAATCGCTGAAACTCATAATAAAGTGTGACATGCAGGGAGCAAAAGCCAATCTTTGGCGTGGATGGAGGCTTCTATCTTGCATATACTTAAACAGAGGTAAACTTGCAAAAACTCTCTTATGTCCTTGAATTAATGTTAATACTTCTTGCATGATGTTATTAATTTGGTGCTAGATTTTACCAAGTAAGTACACTTACAAAATCTCTATAAAATAAAGCTTATTGAATGGCAGTCAATAAATTTATTGAGTGTAGTGTACGCGATTCGATAGTGCGACCTGATAATTTAGCAACATTAAGGCTATACGCCTATGAACAAAACATGAGATTAAAGCCTTTTTGCCTTAAGACATAACGTAAATTCGTGATTCAATTCATCGTTTACAGTTATGAATTAAATGTACAGCTTAGAATTATTTTTAGCAGTAGTAAAAACACAGAAATTATTTTTTATTACCTTAAATCGAGTTATGTTCGCATTCCGCCATAAGATACTGTAATAGTATGGAGAATGAATCACTCGCATTAAAAAGAAAATACATTCAATATTGTAATTATATAAATTTATGATAAGGAGATTCCTATAGAACAGGTGACTATCAGTTTAGGTTGCTTTCGCATATCTAAATTTTATAAAAAGATAAATATTGTGTGCTAGTCATTATAATGCAGCGTATAGTATCTTTATAAACGTAAAATTAAGATTAAGAAAAATTTTTTCTAAGAAACGAGTAATCTAGGTCATTGGCTTTAAGCTTATCCAGAGGGCTAAAATCCGGGTTTCTTCAAGAAACCCGGATTATTTAGACCTCCCGGAGCTTTTGAGATGCACTACTAATCACTATTCCAAAATTTTGAAAAAAGACTTACGAACATATTTCCCTTTGACTTCCCAAATAACAACCTGTCCTTGCTGGATTAAATAAGAATCACCAGGACAATAGGTATGACAATTCCCAGACTTATCGGTGATGGTAACTTCGCCTTCAAGGATGGTGGCATGTTCGGTAAAAGGAAAATGAATCTCGATTTTTCCTGTTGTTGCTTCAAAGATGCCTGCGGTCATACCATCTTTTTTATAATCTACCCGTGCTGAATTTTTTGGCTTGCCTCCCAAAGTTTCTGGCGCACCCAAATCAATTAAATTAAGCTCATCTGTAACAATGCTAGTTGAATAAACAATCATGTTTTTGCTCAGTAAAAAGTTCAGATTTAGTATAATACTTTGCAGTCGCTATTGGTTTTATTAAGTATCACCAACTTGAGAGGCGGGAATCTCAATAACAAATTCTGTACCTTTACCCACCTCGCTAGTGCAGTGAAGCTTTCCACCATGTCTATCAACAACAATCTGATAGCTAATTGAAAGCCCTAAACCTGTACCAACACCAACAGGTTTGGTTGTAAAAAACGGGTCAAATAATCGTTGTTGAGTGTCGGCATCCATTCCCACACCGTTATCAGCGATGTGGATGGCAATCCATTTATTCTCTAGCATTTCAGTAGTAATGCTGATGTTAGGGGTCAAAACTAAACCCTTTTTCACTCCTTCTTCTAATGCATCAATAGAATTAGCCAGTAGATTCATGAAGACTTGGTTAAGTTGTCCGGCATAACATACTACCTTTGGCAATTTTGCATAATTTTGAATTATCTCAATTGTTGTATGGTCTTGCTTGGACTTGAGACGGTGTTGCAAAATCATCAAAGTACTTTCTATACCTTCATGAATATCGACAGTTTTCATCTCGGCTTCGTCGAGACGCGAGAAAGTGCGTAAAGACTGGACGATTTCTCGAATCCGTTCGGAACCAACTTTCATCGAGGTCATGATTTTTGGCAAATCCTCAATTAGAAAATCTAAATCAACCTCCTTAATTTCTGCTTGAATTTCATCTGTAGTTTGAGGATATTCTTCTTGATAGAGTTTGAGTAGATTCACTAAGTCTTCAGTGTATTTACTGGCGTGGGCTAAGTTGCCATAGATAAAGTTAACAGGATTATTGATTTCGTGTGCGACACCAGCAACCAACTGTCCCAAACTTGACATTTTCTCACTTTGCACGAGTTGAGACTGAGTTTGCTTGAGTTCGCCTAAAGCTTGTTGTAACTGTTGTGCTTGGTTTGTTGCTGCGATCGCAACTTCTTGACTTTGGGTATAAAGTTCGGCTTGGTTAATTGCGATCGCCAGTTGATCGACAACTGCTTGCAGTAATTCTACCTCGCTATCTGTCCAAGGACGAGTTTCACTCCAATGACCGCAAACTATTACGCCAATTTGTCCCGAACGAGTTTTGATTGGTAGGACAATCTCGGATTTTATCCCTAAAGATTCCAAGAACTCTCTGTGCATTGGTTCTTGGCAGTCCTGGGCATCATCGATTTTCAAAATTTCTTGCTTTAAAAACATGTTGGTAACTGGCCCAATCTTTTCCGCAGGATGGCAACCTAACATACTGGGTAAGTCTGGATGTTTTGCTTCTTTGAGGGTTTCCCAAGATGCTGGTTCGACATCAGGTTTAAACCAAGAGAAGCTACAGCGGTCTATTTGCAATAAATCTCGGATTTCTTGTATGGCAGTTTCTATAACTTGGTGGAGGTCGAGTGATTCACGAATTTGACTTGCGAGGCTATTAATAAGCTGTTCTCGACGGGCTAACTCACGGGACTTAGTTTCGGAGTGTCGTAAGGCAACTTCAGCTTGTTTGCGCTCTGAAATATCTCGCGTGACAGTAGCAAAGGCTATCGGTTCTCCTGTCTTTTGACTTCTAAGGGCAAAAACATTATATTCAATGGGGATTAATGCATCTGTTTTTAAGTGTCGAAAACGAAATTCTCCTTGCCAACGTCCGTGTTTCGCAACAGATGGAATAATATTTTCTTTTACATATGGTAAATCTTCAGGTGCATGATAATCCAATATGTATGTATTTAAATACTCTTCCTTACTTTCGACTCCAACAAGCTTTTGACCTGCTTCATTGATATATAGTGTTTTCGCATCCAGTCCTGCCATCGCAATAAAATCAGAGCTATTCTCAACCAATGAGACAAATTTTTGTGTTTCTTCCTCAGCTAACTTGCGTTCTGTAATATCGCGGGTAATTGTAGCTATAGCAATTGGTTCGCCGGTTTTTTGGTTTTTGATTAAGAAAATATTGTACTCAATCGGAATAAGTACACCCGTCTGAAAGTGCCGAAAATTAAATTCTCCTTGCCAACTTCCTTTCTCTCGGACAATTGG
>JANNFJ010001412.1:0-4473 GCA_031379725.1 Calothrix sp. OTE_75_metabat_31 | reverse complement strand
CAAGAATCAGACTCGATTGTTTTTGAAGGAGTCGCCGAAGCATTAGCAGAAAAAGACGTAGATATCAAGCTTTTTGGCAAACCAACATCTCATCCTTACCGTCGGATGGGAGTTGCTTTAGCGAAAGCAGATAACACGGATGCTGCACGGGAAAAAGCCACTATTGCTGCAAGTAAAATTAAAATTAAATAGTAATACAAAATTAAATCTACATTTTTAATGCTGTCTAAATTTCTTCAAACAACTATCAAAAATCAGAATCGCTGAATAGAGTTGATAAATCTCGATAACCACTGATAACACGAGTAATCTCCACATCTTGCCCTACGAGCATGTAAAGTATGAGGTCGTCATCTATCGAGAGGCTACGGATACCAGGTGAAATTTCATGCTTCCTCTGAAACACCATGACGCACGCGCAAATTGGCACGAATTTGAGCCATTGCTGTTGAACCATCAACAACTTCACCCCGTTGAGATGCTTCCAACCCAATACGTGCTTCTTGTTGAAGCTCTTGCAATCGTCCCTGATAGATGTCTTCTTGCTGTTCTAAGAGTTTTACACCTGCAAGAATAACTTCAATCGCATTTTGATACTTACCGCTCGTGAGTTGGCGTTGTACAAAGGCTTCTACTTCAGGTGGCAGAGAGATTTGCATGATTTTCAAAAGTAGAATTAATTATAATTGTATCCCATGCACTCTATCCTTTGAACCTAAAACCCTTCTTCGAGCAAAATATGGTGACATTCGGTCAAAGCCGGCAAAACTTCCGCTTTAACTCCCATATGTAAACTTAAAAAACTTGGTGATTTTTGGTAGCGTTGTTGCCAATTGATTTCACTTATCAGTGACTAAGCCACCAATTCCCGAACCGATGATGATTGCGTCCGTAGGGGCGGGGTTCCCCCGCCCGTTTTGCCGGAGTCGGGATACCCCGCCCCTACGATGATGGGGATATTGCGCTTTATGCATGACGGGCGGGGTATCCCCGCCCCTACGAAAAAAAATAGGGACAAGCCCGCTGCTGCTAGCTTATCCCGTCTGCCGATCCTTAAAGAGAGGAGAACACTCAAACCAATATACCTCTGGTTGAGAATTAATGTCAAGTGTAAATGCAATATTATTGCAATAAGTATCAAGTCGATGCTTTCAACTGTTAGGGATACGCACAGAAAGAGTATGATGTTGTTTCAGTTCCGTCGAATTGAATTTGGGCTAATTTCGAGCTATGACATTACAATTACGAGTTTATGTTCCACCCCATCCCTTAATAAAACACTGGCTGGCGGTTGCTCGTGATGCTGCCACGCCTTCGGTATTATTTCGGAGTGCGATGACAGAATTAGGGCGCTGGTTGACTTATGAAGCGGCACGCGAATGGTTGCCAACGCTAGATACAACGGTACAAACGCCTTTAGCTACCACGGCTGCAACGTTGATTAATCCTGAGATTCCAATGGCAGTTGTACCGATTTTGCGGGCAGGATTGGGATTGTTGGAAGGGGCACAAACTTTATTGCCTCTAGCATCGATTTATCATCTGGGTTTGATGCGGGATGAGACGACGCTGGAACCTTTATGTTATTTAAATAAATTGCCCGAAAAGTTTGACCCGCAAACGCGAGTTTTGATTACAGACCCAATGTTAGCCACAGGTGGGTCAATTATGGCAACGATGGCAGAATTGACACATCGGGGTGTTGACCCAAGTTTGACGCGGATTGTCTGTGTTGTGGCGGCTCCACCGGCTTTGCAAAAGTTGAGTGCAGCTTATCCGGGTTTGATTATTTACACTGCTTGTATTGATGAGGGTTTAAACGAGCAGGGGTTTATTGTGCCGGGGTTGGGAGACGCAGGCGATCGCACCTTTGGGACATGAGCTACCATGCAACAAGAGCAAAAAGCAATTATCAGCATCTTGGAAACATCGCAGCGTTTTTTGAAGGCGGTAAAGATATGAGTCAACGTGATGGTTTTGCCAGTGGCTTTTTCGCTGGAGCAATTTTTGGTAGTGTAGTTGGTGGAATTGTCGGAGCATTGGTGACGCGGCGCGATGCCGAATTTCTCGAAGAGGAACAACAGCAACTCAATGCCCGACCGATGGAAGCAAAGAAAGCTTCCCAAAACCGCCGTCAAATGGGTTCGAGCGATGCCGAAGGCATGGAAACTGCTAGGCGATCGCTTGAAGATAAAATTGCCCAACTCAATGCCACTATTGATGAAGTCAGGGAGCAGTTAGGCAATGTTAACGGCGCTCCAACTCCCAGTCAGGGCGAACGTGCTTCTTTATAAAAATGAAGGAGTAGGGAGTATGAATTAGGGATTAGGGAATAGGGATTAGGGATTAGGAATTAGGGATTAGGGAGTAGAGGAAGAATGTATTTGTCATTTGCAGTTCTTACTGACCACTAACCACTGACCACTAACCACTGACTCTTGACTACTGACAGAAGTATGAATTGTTGGTAACTGTGACGAATATACCCACACAGCACGATATCAACTCGTTTACAATCGTATTAAAAAGGTATCTGTTGACCGAAAAGCAGAAAACTTACCCATCCAGGAGTTATTCAATGCAGTTTGCTGCCCAAATTTTATCCAACTTTATCAGTATTTACAGTGCTTTGTTGATTATTCGGATTCTTTTGACTTGGTTCCCCAACGTCAATATGTATAATCAACCATTTTTGGCATTGACCCAAATTACTGACCCCTACCTCAATTTGTTCCGTTCGATAATTCCTCCCCTTGGTGGAATCGATTTTTCGCCAATGTTGGCTTTCATCGTACTCAATTTAGTGAGTAGCGGCGTGAGCGCACTCGCGTAAAGTCGTGGTTACAAGCTATATGTGAGATTAAATCGGATTGAAAAATTGTTTATTTTGCCAGTTTTTGATTGTAGAGAGGGCAGGATAGGGCACGATAATCCCGTGCCCCGCTAATGTGTAAAAAAGTCTCTACAATCGCTCATTCCCTATTTAGAATTGAATTACTTTCGCACTTGAGCGCCAAATCCAGCAGCTTTAAACTGTTTGAGTTGGAGCGGTTCGGGCTGGTTCTTGGGAACTGAAATTCTTAATTCAAAATTACTAACCCCTGGTGGGACTTCAGGGATTAAACCAAGTCTAGTTCGGTTTTGCATCACAGAGTCATTGTTCGCATCATAAATACGCCCAAAAATATCTGCATCGTAGACAAATTTATTTGTGGCATTTTCCGTTTTGCCACTGACAATAAAGCAATTAGCAGCCATTGGGGAGCCACCGCTAGTAACCGCACCTTGGCCAATTTCGGCAGAACAGGGTTGATATGAAATGTCAAATAGGCGTATTTGTGTCAGCGCTAACGCGCTGGGAGTTATCACCCATGATAATATTACAAACACGCAGGCAATCAGAGTCACTACAAGCGAACGCAACCGCATAAAAGATACCGTAAAGAAATCCAACCATAGACAAATTTTACCTTTAACGCTCGTGTTAAATTTATTTCCGCAAAGTTGAAGATATTTATTGGAGTTTTGTAGTATTAGCGTAGGTTAAACCTCTTCAAAGATAGATTTATGACCCCAGATGAGATGGAATCAGCCTTGCAAGCAGCTTTTAATCATTGTGATGCAGCTAACTGTCCCCTCACTGACCAGCAAAAAGATTTCTTTTTGCAAATGGTTGAGCAGATGCAGCTTGATTCTAATTTTGATGGGTTTAATGAAAATCCTTTAAACGAACTTGCCCCGGAGGAGTTGCAGCTATTTTTGGGGTTTGTCAAAAACCAAGAAGCGCAAAATGTATCGTGGAAAGTACAATTACTCAATGATTGGTTGCGGGGCGAAGATTCGGGCGAGGTGCATTTTATTCGCCAACGCTATGGGGTACAGTGGTTGGATAGGTTGGAACGCCGTCATTTTGATACGGTAGCACTTGGAAATCCGCTCAAATTGAAAGTAGGCGATCGCATTGAAGTTTGCAATGCTCTATGGGAATGGGTGCCACCGTCGGCTAGTTACCAGGAGGGTGAATGGTATCCTTGCACCGTTATTCAAATCAAAGAACTTAATGATGGGTCGGATTTGGTTAGTAATTGCACCGTGCGCTTCCAAAATGGTGCAGAATACGAAATTCCCGGTATTTATCAATGGAACCAATCGAATTGGCGTTGGACAAAATAAATTAAAATATTTTCAGTAATAAACCGAAATAGCAGTTATTGTGGTTGTATTCAAATTTACGGGTACTTTAAATCACTGATTGCGAGGAGTTTATGCGTAAGTTATTATTGGGTCTAATCAGCATAGGATTAGTTACAAGCATACCCTTTGCGGCTCATGCTGATGCTGCTTATAACCGATTCAAGAAAACCCAAATGGCAGAATTTAAAGGTGACGAAGCACCGGAAAAATGCCCAGAGAAGAAACTCAAAATTAATGAAAATAGTAATGAATTTCTTTACGAACTCTGTGCGGTTAAAG
>JANNFJ010001363.1:0-2067 GCA_031379725.1 Calothrix sp. OTE_75_metabat_31 | reverse complement strand
GAATAAAAAGCGAGTTGCCGAGATTTGTCGGCAAAATGGGGCAAGAGATATTACTTCTGCCAGCGACCCAGAAACGCGGTTAAAATTATGGAAAGGCAGAAAAGCAGCATTTGCAGCAGCAGGGCATGTAAGTCCGGATTATTACGTACAAGATGGTGTCATACCGCGCCAGCAATTACCCTACGTGTTGAATGAGATTGAAGAGTTAAGTCGGAAATCGGGATATAAGATTGCCAACGTATTCCACGCAGGTGACGGAAATTTACACCCGCTAATTCTGTACAACAATTCCATACCTGGAGAATTAGAAAAAGTCGAAGAAGTCGGTGGTGAAATTCTCAAGTTGTGCGTGCGCGTCGGTGGTAGTATTTCGGGAGAACATGGAATTGGGGCAGAAAAGCGCTGTTATATGCCCGATATGTTTAGCGATACCGATTTAGAAACAATGCAATGGGTCAGGGCAGTTTTCAACCCCAAGGGTTTGGCTAATCCTGGCAAGATTTTCCCAACCCCTCGCACCTGCGGAGAAGCTGCCAAAGCAATGGGTGATGCTTCCAAGAAGTTTGAAGCAATTGATGGAGTTGAAAGGTATTAGTTAGCTCCTCTCGTTCCCAGGCAGTGCCTGGGAATGCCTAACGGAGGCTCTGCCACGGTTGACTATTTTTACTCACTATAAAGGTGAAGGTGTTACTTCAACACATGATTGGGAACTATATAGTTAGCCATTGAAAATAAACGATTAGTTCCAATGACCAAAAATTATACACAATTATATTTACATTGTGTTTGGGCTACCTGGGAAAGACAACCTCTAATAATAGAAGAAATTCAAAAAAATATTTATTTAGCAATTAGGCGACAATGCAGTGATTTAGGGTGTAAGGTCATTGCCATTGGTGGTATTGCAGACCACATGCATTTACTAATTGACTTTCCGCCGACGTTAACCATATCCGAATTAATAGGCAAAGCCAAAGGCAGTTCTTCGCATCTCATCACCCATGAAATAAAACCAGGAAGCTTTTTTAAATGGCAAGGTGGTTATAGTGCATTTACCGTAAGTCATCGTCACGTCAACCAAGTAGCTAATTACATTAGAAATCAAGCTGAACATCACGGTCAAAAAAATCTTGTTTCTGACTGGGAGATTTAACAGCCTGATAGAATCAGGCTTGGTACCGATTAGCCCCACCATTCAATGGTGGGGCGAGATTGCGGGAGAATGAATTAAACCTTGGTATACCCAAACCTTATCCCGTTGGTGATGATCGGGTTAAATCAGGTTTTCGGGTCTGCCGAAAATCCCGCCCCACCATCGAATGGTGGGGCTAACAGCAACCAAGCCTGCGGCAGCGCAGGCTGCGTTGACAAATATTTTGTGAATCGATTGAAAATAGCCTGCTTACAGCAGGCTTCGTACCGATTAGCCCCACCATTCAATGGTGGGGCGGTATTGCGGGAAAACGAATTAAACCTTGGTATACCTAAATCTGTTTATTTCTAAAAGAAACAACAAATACACGTTTGTCAAAAAAATGTGGATCTTGATGATTACGTATATTTGCGTCTATCAATTCAAGCAACAATCATTAAATTTACCCCAACAAACTCATCCCCCGCTTCACCAAAGCCTCTGTAGTCAACCCATTAAATGCCATCAACTCGCCTGCACTTCCAGTAGTTTCCCCACGCTTCCACGCAAAGGTATCGCGTTGACAATGACTCCGTAACATAATTGGTTCAAGCATTGCCGCAGCGCCACCTGTAACCCCAATCAAGGCATCACCACCAAACATTTGCGCGAATTTGGCATCATCTAAAAATCCACCGTCAGCTTCGGAACAAGTAGCCCAAGCTACATCATCAGGACGATATAAACGACGAGGGTTAATAACAGAAACTATTCGACTTCCTACACCTTGTTCCTGTAATTTTTTAGTTGCTTCGTATACAGGTAATAATGTCATATCCCCAATTACTGCAAAAACTACCGTTTTATTTCCGGGAGTTTCTTGGAGTACCACCCCACCATTTTAACAGGTGTCAAGTCCGACGCGCTCGCGGATC
>JANNFJ010000123.1:0-5126 GCA_031379725.1 Calothrix sp. OTE_75_metabat_31 | reverse complement strand
GGTTGGAGATGTTTGACAACGCATCGAGGGTTGCCGGGACGAAAGGTATCTTCTGCAACATAGATTTGACCAAATCCCCCACCTCCCAAAGCTGCAAGAATTTTGTAACGTCCACCTTGTAGAGTTTTCAGCATTCTACGTTTTCGGGTTTTGTAGAGCGCGTTTTTGCCTGTTGTGCGCTATTTATCTTACATTAAATTTTGGATGCATTATGCAACTTGAGAATATAAGTTATTTAGATCACAAACCTGCTATCTGGCAGATACCGGGTTTCTTAAAAATTACTACATAAAACTTAAAAAAGAAAATATCTCGTCTAATTGTTGGCATAGTGGAAATACCTTATGCTAATTCTACTCATTAGACATCTCCAATTAGGAGATAAGGGCGCAATGCCTTGCGCCTCGACCAAGGCTTTCGGACAACGCATAATTAATTTCTACCAAATATCTATTTAGAAACTGCGTCGAATCGAATTTCATAGTTAAAAAGCAACGTTCCTTAAATATCTTCAAAAGAAGCACATGTCAAATTTCGATTTAGTTTTAAAGCTATTGCAGCAACTGACAGTAATTTTAGGCACTTGCAGATTAGTAACAATTCTAGGAAAACGTTATTTTGGGCAAACCGATGTAGTTTGCGAAATGATTGCTGGTGTAATGTTGGGTCCTTCACTGTTTGGAATTATTGCACCCGAATTACAGCAATGGTTGTTTCCAAAAGCACCTTTAATTTTGGCAACAGGTGCAAAAATTCCCAATCCGTCGATGTCGGTTTTATTTGCTGTCAGTCAGATTGGACTTGTGCTGTACATGTTTTTAATTGGGTTAGAGTTTAATACCGATTTAATTAAACGACGGCTAAAGAGTGCGGGTTTAGTATCCCTTGCAGGTATTTTGGCACCATTTTGCTTGGGTGCGATCGCAGCAATATTTCTCCAAGGTCGGGGTGATTTATTTAAACAAGGTGTCGGAGTTTGGGAAGCTGCTTTATATATGGGTGCTTCAATGTCGATTACGGCTTTTCCTATGTTAGCGCGAATGCTGTACGAACGTGGTATTGCCAAAACAGGTTTTGGCACTTTGGCATTAGCAGCAGGTTCGATAGATGATGCAACTGCATGGTGTCTGCTAGCGATTGTCTTAACTAGCGTTCAACGTGATGCGAATATTGCAGCTTACGCAATTGGTGGAGGTTTAGCGTATGTGCTGTTTACAGTTTTTGTTGGTCGTAGATTGCTTAAAGGTTTTGGTCGCACTGTTGGACAAGATCGCAATTTGACAATTCAAACTTTAACTTTGGTATTAATCGTTTTGATGTTTTGCGCTTGGTTAACCGATGCGATTAGATTATATGCAGTTTTCGGCGCGTTTATTTTGGGGACTGCAATGCCAAGGGGTGAATTTGCCCACCAAGTACGCGATCGCTTAGAATTTCTAACTACGGGCTTTTTATTACCAATGTTTTTTGTTTACTCTGGATTGAGTACTAAGATTAGTTTAGTAAATACACCTGCTCTTGTGGGTATAACAGCATTAATTATTACTATTGCTATTTTAGGTAAAGGGATTGCATGTATGCTTGCAGCCAAAATTGCTGGAGAGAGCTGGCGCGAATCTGCAACTATTGGTGCTTTAATGAATGCACGTGGTTTAATGGAATTAATTATTCTCAATATTGGTTTAGAGCAAGGAATAATCAGCGAAACTTTATTTACTATCATGGTAATTATGGCGATTGTGACAACGTTAATGGCATCTCCGTTAGTTAATTTATTATTACAGGGAACAAAATACGAAAAACCCTTGGGTGAATTAATTTAATCGTAATCCGCAAAAAGCCTTTTTTTTACGAATAGTCCATGTCTACTCGTTTTGAGGGATGTAGAGGTGCGTATCGCTAATGTAAAGCGTACCGATAAAGGCGAATACATAAACAACCCCCGCAACTGCCGTAGAGACGTTACATGTAACGTCTCTACGGCAGTCAGAATTAATGGCACGAACCACTAGTTTTTGTCCAAAAAATCAAATAGTTTTAACTTTTTCAAAGGGGTTGTTAAAATTTAATCCTTTGTTTTGAATTTTCCTAAATCATAAAGTTAGCTTAATTCTTACTTATATACAAAAACATCTAAATTTTTATTTTTGAAAATTGTTATTAAACGATTGACATTTATTCATTAAATATTCAATAATCGTATTGACACTAAAAATTAATAATCAAATTTCTAATAATTACTAAATTGTATTTAACAAATATAATTAAACTGAAATTATTGGCTACTAATATGATTTTTTATAGAGAAATTTCACTAAATTTTTATCTCTGCAATGGTTTGATTTCATAGCTTACAATAAATAGTTTTAATGTCAAGCAATAATGTTCACTTTAAAAAGCTGTCACTATGGTGTAATAACTATTAACATTGAAACAAGCGAAATAAAAAATTAATGTAGCTTGAAAAGGTTGACTTTTATCGGTGTTTTCACGAATCATCATATGGACATTGGCTAGTAGCTTGTGAGGAAACTATGCACGTAGTAGTTCTAGTTCTGATTGAAGTGCTAATCGTGATTGGACTATCACGGCTAGTGGGATTAGCATTCCGACGGATTAACCAACCATTAGTAATTGGGGAAATAGTTGCGGGGATTATGCTGGGCCCTTCATTATTCGGTATAGTTGCCCCAGGGTTAGCTGCTACTTTATTTCCACCTGAAACAGTTCCCTTTTTAAACGTGTTGTCGCAGATTGGGTTAATATTTTTTATGTTCCTAATTGGCTTGGAATTAAACCCCAAGTACCTCAGCGGCAATTTAGAAGTAGCAATTCATGTATCTCATGTCAGTATTGTTGTACCGTTCTCGCTAGCGGCACTTTTATCATTGGTGCTTTATCCTTTACTGTCTAGCAATAGCGTACCTTTTACAGCATTTGCATTGTTTTTGGGTGCGGCAATGTCGATTACCGCATTTCCTGTACTGGCACGAATAATTACCGAAAATAACTTACAGGGAACCCGATTAGGAACCTTAGCATTAACTTGTGCGGCTGTAGATGACGTAACTGCATGGTGTCTATTAGCAGTTGCGATCGCAGTAGCACGAAATGGCAGCATTGACCAAAAAGCCGTACTTACCATCATCGAAAGTTTGGCTTATATCGGTTTTATGTTTACCGTTGGCCGGTGGTTTTTAAAGCGTCTTGCGACTTATTATATTCGTACTGGTCGTTTGAATCAATTGATGATGGCATGGATTTATGGTGGTGTTGTTGCCTCCGCACTCATTACCGAATTGATTGGCATCCATCTAATTTTTGGTGCATTTTTGCTTGGTGCAGTGATGCCCAAAAACGAAGGATTAGTCCGCGAACTCGCAGTCAAAACCGAAGACTTTGTTCTGATATTTTTGCTACCAGTATTTTTTGCTTACAGTGGCTTAAAAACGCAGATTGGGTTACTCAACCGTCCGGAGTTATGGGGACTGTGTTTATTAATATTGGCAGTAGCGATCGCAGGAAAATACTTTGGTACTTACGTCGCTGCCCGTGTTAGCGGTATAGGCAAACGCGAAGCCTCAGCTTTGGGGTGGTTGATGAACACTCGCGGTTTAACCGAACTAATTGTACTCAATATTGGTTTGGAGTTAAAAGTGATTTCGCCGCTACTTTTTACCATGCTGGTAATTATGGCATTGGTGACAACATTTATGACATCACCACTACTCGAACTAACGTATCCCAAACGGTTAATTCGCTTAGATATGGTCGAAACCGCAGAGGATACCAAAACAGCCCCTAACGTTAGCGTCAAGCGTCCTTATCGAATTTTAGTGCCCGTAGCAAACCCAAGTTCACAAAAAGGACTCGTGCAGCTAGCAAGTGCTTTAGCACTAAATTATCATCAACCAGCTTTTGTCCATCCTTTAAGTTTAATCGAACTACCCGAAGATTATGCCTACGAAGGCACCCCCATCGAAGCCGAAAAAATCATCAACCAGCGTCGATTGCAGCTAGAAGAACTAATCGAACGTCTCGAACCCTCTACAGTTCGTCCTTACGTTCAACCGATTATCCGTATTTCCAACAACGTTGCCCGCGAAACCGTACAAATAGCCACCATAGAAGAAGTCAATTTAATTTTAGTTGGGTGGCATCGTCCAGCCTTTAGTACCAACCGATTAGGTGGGAAAGTTGGTCAAATACTTAGCACAGCTACCGTAGATGTTGCCGTCTTTATAGACCGGGGAGAGACAGGTCTAGAAAGCTTACTCGTACCGTACTCTGCCAATATTCACGACGATTTAGCCTTGATACTAGCGCTACAACTTTTAGTAAATATTAATACATGTAGATTGCAAGTATTGCAAGTAGTTACCGATAACTCATTTAAGAACGAATTGAGCTATGAAATGCGGACGATAATGGAACAGCTACCGAAAAGTGTAGGCGATCGCATAGACATAACTACCGTCGAAGCGATCGAACCCCTTCAAGCCGTGGTCGCAGCATCGGCAGCCGTAGACCTCACCATTGCCGGAACTAGCCGTGCTTGGGGAATCGAACGTCAAACGCTAGGCAGATACACCGATGAACTAGCAATCGAGTGTCGTTCATCGCTCCTAATTACCCGCCGTTACAGCCAAGTCACATCTCACCTCACCTCTGTCCTTGCAGACATGACACCCGAAGAAGGAGGTCGGGTATAAGAGTTTACGTAGCCTGAAGTAGAGATGTAAGGGCGGGTTCACGAAAGATACCTCCATCCCACCACCAAAATCAATAAACCCGCCCCACCCAACCCAACCCCCTACACCTGCCCTGTAAGGGCGGGTTCACCAGAGATACCTCCATCCCACCAACAGAATCAATAAACCCGCCCCACCCAACCCCACGCTACCCCAACCGAGACAATCAACAACCCCCACCTGCCCTGTAAGGGCGGGTTCACCAGAGATACCTCCATCCCACCACCAAAATCAATAATCCCCCCCCCCCCCACCCCCCCCCACCCCCACCACAAAAACAAAACCAAAAAAAAAAAACCAATACATAAAAAAAAAAACCAATAATTAATTATTATTATTTTTAAAAAAAATAAAAACATAAAGGCAAAAAAAAAA
>JANNFJ010001345.1:0-7207 GCA_031379725.1 Calothrix sp. OTE_75_metabat_31 | reverse complement strand
CAGAAAAAAATAATTTTCCAGAAAATAAAATTGCTCCGCGTAATCCTATAGAATGTAAAATAGTGAAGTGTTATCAAGAAGTCTTGGGAATTAGCACAGTCGGAATTTATGATGATTTTTTTGACTTAGGTGGTAATTCTCTAGTAGGGACTCAACTAATCTTTCAGTTACGTCAGGAGTTTCAGGTTGATTTATCTATAAAATTGCTTTTTACGGCATCTACGGTAGCGGAGTTGGCATTAGCAATTGAAAATCAAATGATAGAGGAGTTAGATAAGTTGACTGATGAGCAAGCTGAGGCGCTTTTATTGGGAGCTTCTTAATTTGTCATGGGACTAATCTCTCTGTGTTCTCTGTGCCTCTGTGGTAAAAATAAATAAAAATAATGTTTACCACAGAGACACAGAGTTCACAGAGAAGAGAGAAAGAGATTAATATTGAGAAAAGAGAGAGGATATGCATAGAAACGAAGCAGAAATTTTACAAAAGCGTTCTCGGCTTTCTCCTGTTAAGCAGGCTTTGTTGATGAAGCGTTTTTCTGGTGAAGTCGATTCCAATTTACAGCTAAACTTAATTCCTCGTCGTTTACAGAATAATCCGATCCCCCTATCCTATGCTCAAGAACGGTTATGGTTGCTCGACCAATTAGCGAGTACTTCTATATATAATATGTTTACCAGCGTTCTCTTTAGAGGTAACTTGAATGTAGAACTATTAAAGCGCAGTTTTCAAGAAATTATCCAACGCCATGAAGTATTAAGGACAACATTCTCAACGTTTGATGGGCAACCAATTCAGGTTATTGCATCTAGTACAGCACTCGCATTACCGATTATTGATTTACAGCATTTATCTGCTGATGAACAACAGCAAGAAGTTAAAAGTTTAATTACACGCGAACAAATACAAACTTTCGACTTGACAAAAGGTTCATTATTACAAGTCAAGCTTTTACGTTTGGCTGAAGCAGAACATTTAATGTTACTAACTATTCATCATATTGTCGCTGATGCTTGGTCGCGTGGAGTTTTCTTGCAGGAGTTAGCAACACTTTATACTGCTTTTAGTCAAGGTACTTCTTCTTGTGCAGAATTACCAATTCAATACGCGGACTACGCGATTTGGCAAAGACAACAACTTCAGGGTGAATTGCTGGAAACGCAACTTACTTACTGGAAACAGCAATTACAGGGTGAGTTGCCTGTTCTCAATTTGCCAACCGACCGTCCCCGAAAGACACAAACTTATAAAGGTGCAAGTGTATCCTTTAATTTACCCCAAACACTCACTAATTCACTCCAAGCCTTAAGTCGTCAAGAAGGTGCAACTTTATTTATAACGTTGTTGACTGCTTTTAAAGTCTTGTTACATCGTTACACAGGACAAGATGATATTTTAGTTGGTTCCCCATTTGCCAACCGCAACCGACCAGAAGTTAAGAATTTGATTGGGTTTTTGGTTAATACTTTGGTGCTGCGTAGCGACTTATCAGGTAATCCTAGCTTTCGCGAATTATTAGGTCGGGTAGGCTCAGTAGTATTAGGTGCCATCGCGCATCAAGACTTACCATTTGAGAAACTTTTAGAGTCATTACCGTCTCATGGCTATTCTACTGGTAAACCGCCTTTTCAAGTCATGTTCTCCCTGCAAAATTTTCTAGAAGTCGCTCAGGAATTACCAGGAGTAACGTTGAGTTTTCCAGAAGTGGAAAATCAAACAGCATTTTTTGATTTGGTATTGTCTTTACAACAAAAAGAGCAAGGATTAACTGCTGTTCTGGAATACAACACCGATTTATTCAATCGCAACACAATCATTCGGATGTTGGAGCATTATCATATACTCCTTGACAGTATAATTAATAACCCTGACCAGCCGATACAACACCTGCCCTTATTATCAGAGAAAGCGACTTTAGAAGCATGGGAGCAAATTGAGTGTTATTATCCTCAAGGTAAGTGTTTACACCAATTATTTGAAGCCCAAGTTGAACAAAATCCAGATGCGATCGCTTTAGTGTTTGCAGAAGAACGCCTTACCTATAGGGAGCTAAATCAAAGAGCAAATCAATTAGCTCATTACCTAAAAACCTTGAGAGTTGAAAATCAAGCCATCGGGTTATACGTTGAGCGCTCGACTGAAATGATAGTAGGAATACTAGGTATTCTTAAGGCATGTGCAACTTATGTACCCATAGACCCAACTTACCCACAACAAAGGTTAGAGTTTATTCTTGAAGATGCCCAAATAAAATTACTACTAACTCAGAGCCAGTTGGTAGAGAAATTGACTAATAGTTCTTCTACACAAATCCTAACATTAGATACATTTTTCGCATCGAACACACAATTATCAGTAGAAAACCTCGGCTTAGAAGTTACAGCCGATAACACTGCCTATATTATTTATACTTCTGGCTCTACAGGTACACCCAAAGGCGTTTTATGCACGCACTACAACGTAGTTCGTTTGTTTCAAGCAACCCAAGCATGGTTTAATTTTGATAATAAAGATGTTTGGACGCTGTTTCATTCGATTGCCTTTGACTTTTCTGTTTGGGAATTATGGGGCGCCTTGCTACATGGTGGAAAAGCAGTGATAGTTCCTTACTGGGTGAGTCGTTCTCCGGAAGAATTCTATGAGTTATTGGCTAGTCAACAGGTGACAGTCCTTAACCAGACACCTTCTGCATTCCGCCAACTAATGCGAGTTTCGGAAACTGTACGCGATAAAAAAGATTTAAATTTGCGTTATTGTATTTTCGGTGGCGAAGCTTTGGAATTACAAAGTTTAAAACCTTGGTTGGAAAGGTATGGAGACCAGTCACCGCAGTTAATTAATATGTACGGTATTACAGAAACCACCGTTCATGTCACCTACCGTCGCATCACTAAAGCTGATATGTATAATTATTCCGGTAGCGTTATCGGTCGTCCGATACCAGATTTGCTTCTTTTAATATTGGATGAACATCAACAAAGAGTACCAATCGGTATTCCAGGTGAGATGTATGTCGGGGGTGCTGGAGTCGCGTGTGGTTATCTTAACCGCTCTGACTTAACCGCTTCTAAATTTATTTCCCATCCCTTTGGTAATAATTCCAGTAATAATCCCTCGACGCCTCTATATCGAACTGGTGACTTAGCTCGCTACTTAGCAAATGGTGATATTGAATACTTAGGGCGGATTGATAATCAAGTAAAAATCCGAGGATTCCGGATTGAACTTGGAGAAATTGAGAGCTTACTAGCAACACATCCTGATGTCACTGAAGTTGCTGTAATCGTGAGGGAAGATACACCCGGAGAAAAGCGTATTGTTGCATATGTAGTACCGCGTCAAAAACATAGCGAAGTAACAACTAATTTACGCGACTTTCTCCAAGAAAAACTGCCTGACTATATGGCGCCATCAGCATTCGTTATTCTGGATACTTTGCCATTAACATCAAACGGTAAATTAGACCGTCTAGCTTTACCAGCACCAAATTATGACAGATTGGATATAGCAATATCCTCAATTGCACCTCGAACACCTATAGAAAAAGTACTAGGAGAAATTTGGGGATCATTACTAAATCTTGAGTACATAGGCATCCATGATAACTTTTTTGAAATGGGAGGACACTCTCTCTTAGCAACACAACTTTTGTCTCGTGTGCGTCAATATTTCCAAGCAGATTTACCTTTAAAAGTAATTTTTACCGTGGGTTTTACCATCGCCGAATTGGCAAAAGTAATTCGAGAATACCAAATTCAACAGATAGAAACAGAAGATATAGCTGCTCTGATTCAGGAATTAAATGAACTATCAGATACAGAGGTGCTATTGGCACTAAAACAATTACAGTAAAACCTTATACCGACTGTTATATTCAAAAATTATGGCAAACATACTACTAACAACACACTGGTCAGTAGGAGAGATATACCCGTTCATTAAAATTGGCAGGGAACTCAAAGCGCGTGGACATAATGTAACCGTAATTACCAACTGCTATTTTGGGAAAGCAGCGCAACAAGCTGGACTAAATTTTCTAGCATTGGATACTCCTGAAGAATTTGAGCAGCTGATGGCAGATGCATATCTGTTTAATAATCCCCAAGGGTTTTTAAATATTTATCAAAAACATGTATTACCAAAAGTTGTTGCAGAATATCAATTAATAGCTAAATCCTGTCTGAAAGAAACTGTTTTAGTTGCCCGTTCAACACCGGGAATTGCCGCACGCATTGCCGCAGAAAAATTAGAAATTCCCTTAGTTGCCGTTATGTCTTCACCCAGTCATCTATCAACTAGATCATTAGTGGAAGAAATGATCGGTTCGATGCTTGGCGATGAAATAAATCAAATTAGAAAAGAAATTAATTTACCTAGTATAAAAAATTGGTCGGGGTGGTTGAGAAATACACCCAGTAAAACAATAGGACTTTGGGCAGATTGGTTTTGTGATGTAACTCCCTCTGAATTAGCTGGAGTCTTACAAACAGGTTTTATTTGGGATGATGAACCCGCAGCGAGTGAGATTCCCACTGAGGTAAAAGAATTACAACAGGAACAAGCACTTATCTTAATTACAGGTGGCACAACATCCCTTGCTGGAGAGAAATTTTTTGCAGCTAGTGCCGCAGCTTGTAAATTATTAGGTCGTCCGGGGTTACTAGTAACTCGTCATGAAAAATTACTCCCCGATACTTTACCCGATAATGTCAAGTGGGTAAAACATTTACCATCATTAGTGAACTGTATGCCCTATGCAAGCACAATTATTCATCACGGTGGTTTAGTAACAAGCGGTCAGGCACTCTTCTCAGGCATACCTCAGTTAGTTTTAGGTAGTGGCACTGACCAACTTTACACAGGTTCTTGCTTAAATCGTTTAGGTGTCGGTGAATACTTAGCCCCACCACAATGGCAACCTGAAATTATCGCTCAAAGTATCGAAAAACTTACAAATTCAGATTCAGTACGCGAAAAGTGCCGAATATTAGCCAGTAAATTTATTAACAGTAATTCTATCTCAACATCTGTAACAACCACTTGTGACGTAATCGAGTCACAGACCCCCTCTGGTTCTCCCCATTCCCTCGTAGGGAGGGGGGTTGGGGGGTTAGATTTCCCACCTAACGTAACAGAATTCGAGAGGAATACAGACACGCAATATCAAAAATCCTATCAAAAACAACTTCTTGCACTTGCAGAAAAACTATCTCCAGAAAAACTGGCACTCCTAGAACTAAGGTTGATGAAAAAGGATGGAAATAACCTAAAAAAACAAATTATTCCTGCCGTTCTACGCCAAAAAGAACTGAATTATTTCCCCCTCTCGTTTGCTCAACAGCGGTTGTGGTTTCTCGACCAGCTAGAACCAGGCAACCCTACCTATAATATCTCTGGTGCGGTTCAAATCACGGGAATTTTAAACGTTGCAGCACTAGAACAATCGTTTCACGCTTTAGCGCAACGCCACGAAGCGTTAAGAACGACTTTTGCAATGGTGCAACAACCAATGCAGGTAATTAATCCGAATTTAGAGTTTGTCATCCCAGTAATAAACCTAGAAAGTCAACCTGAAATACAACAACAAATTCAATCCCTGACTAACGATGAGCTTACGCGCTCTTTCGACCTGACTCAAGGGCCATTATTACGAGTTACATTGCTGCGTATAAACTTTGAACAACATATAATGTTGTTTTCCATGCACCACATTATTTCTGATGGCTGGTCGATGGGAATTTTAATACGAGAAATCGGTAAGTTTTACGAAGCATTTTCAACAGGTAAATCTCCTGTACTTCCTGAATTACCAATTCAGTATGCAGATTTTGCGATTTGGCAACGTCAGTGGTTGCAAGCAGGAGTACTAGATACGCAGCTTGAGTATTGGAAGCGGCAATTAGCTGGCAATGTTCCCGTGCGAATACCAACTGACCGTCCGCGATCGCAAATTCCTAGCTACCAAGGCGCCACTTATTCTTTTGCATTACCAGCAGATTTGTCTCAACAACTGCAAGCACTTTCTCAACAAGCAGGTGTAACCCTGTTTATGACTTTACTAGCAGCTTTTAAAACTCTTCTGTATCGCTATACCAAGCAAGAAGATATTACTGTTGGTACTGATGTTGCAAACCGTAACCGAGGTGAAATTGAAGGTTTAATCGGCTTCTTTATTAACCTATTAGTATTGCGAACCGATTTATCGGGTAATCCAACTTTTCGAGAACTATTGGAACGAGTACGTTCGGTAGCGCTTGGAGCTTATGCTCATCAAGACTTACCCTTTGCCAAATTGGTAGAAGAACTGCAACCAGAGCGTAATTCACAACCAACACCGCTATTTCAAGTTTTGTTTGTCATGCAAAATATTCCGATGTCGCAGCAGTCGTTGTTGGGGTTAAGCATGAAACAAATCGAAGTAGATATTAAAACTACGAAGTTTGATTTAGCATTATTCATTAACGAAACCAAACAAGGGTTAGTAGGTAATTGGAATTACAGCACTGAATTGTTCGATGCTAGCACCATCACTCGCATGACAAATCATTTTCAGGTTTTACTTAGCAACATAGTTACCCAACCCGACGCACGCATTGGTAGTTTAGAATTTATTACCGAAGCAGAAAGAAAGCAACAAAGCGAGCGTAAAGCATTCAAACGAGAAAAGTTTGTTAAAATTGCTCCGAAGGCTGTTAATTTATCACAAGTACAATTAATCAAAACAGATTACCTTCAGCCAGGTAAAACATTACCTTTAGTAATTCGCCCTGATGCGGATGGAAGTGATATAATTAGTTGGACTAAAAATAACCGTGATTTCCTTGAGAAGCAGTTATTACAACATGGCGCCGTTTTATTTAGAGGTTTTTTAAAAACTGTCCCAGAGTTTGAGAATTTTGCACAAACAATTTGTCCAAATCTATTTGGTGAATATGGTGACTTGCCGCGTGAAGGAGTAAGCGGTAAAGTTTATACTTCTACTCCATACCCAGCAAACAAAGCGATTTTATTCCACAACGAAAGTTCTCATTTGCATCGCTTTCCCTTAAGAATCTGGTTTTTCTGTGTTCAACCAGCAGTGCAAGGAGGGGAAACACCGATAGTAGATTGTCGAAAAGTTTACCAATTGCTCAATCCTAAAATTAAAGAAAAATTTGCAGCCAAAAAACTATTGTATGTGCGAAATTATATAGAAGGACTAGATGTT
>JANNFJ010001287.1:0-4073 GCA_031379725.1 Calothrix sp. OTE_75_metabat_31 | reverse complement strand
GAATATCCCTGTACTTAGCTATCGAATCAATCAAATGTCAGAGAAAAATCCAGAAACCAAAACTACAAAGTCGAGTCGGATTGTGACAAGCGTCTTAACCAAAGCACTAAAACTGTGGTTGCGATCGCAAGTTAGTCGGGTTGACTCACTCGATGTCCAAATCAAGGCTACCGATCGGCAACTTCTTTCGGGATCGATCCCTTGGGTTTCTATTTCTGCAAATAATGCAATTTATCAAGGCCTTCACCTCACTTCAATTCAACTGACTGCTGAAAGTATTCGTATCGACATTGGCTCAGTACTTAGAGGTAAACCACTACAATTACTAGAAATAATACCAGTAACTGGTAAAGTTCTACTTGAGGAGAACGATTTAAATGACTCCCTCACATCTGGTTTACTATCTACAGCTTTAAAAGATGCCCTGGTTAAACTAATACCAGAACATCGCCTAAATTCCAAGCTAATTACTTGGAAAAAAATTATTCTTGGCGACAATCGATTAATACTTTCTGCAAGTTTCAGTACTGAGAATCAAAATATACCTCTACTTCCCTTAGAGATTTGCATTGGTTTGAAATTATTGAGCGGTCACGAACTGCAAATGACTTTAATCGAGACTCAGCCAAGCACGCAAGGATTTCTTGAATCCGAACGCGAGCATTATCTCGACCTTGGTAACGATGTAGACATTCAAGAATTGACTGTAATCTCTGGTAGATTAACTTGTCATGGACAGATAAATGTTAACCCGTAGGCGGTTGACTTCTCAACGACCACTGACTACTGGCCACTGACTATTGACTATTGGCAATAACAGCGTGACAAAATAGAAAACCAGTGGTGCAGTAAAAATGTAACTGTCGGTACGGTCTAAAATACCACCATGTCCGGGAATCAATTGCCCTGAATCTTTGACCCCTGCATCACGTTTGAGCATCGACTCAGTGAGGTCACCTAGTAAACTAGCTATGCCAATCAATAACCCTAAAGCGCTTCCCGTGAAAATATATTGCGGCCAACCTAAATAATAAGCACCTGCAACAGCAACACAAATCGTGGCGCTGATTCCAAACACAGCACCTTCGACAGTTTTCTTTGGACTAATTTCTGACAAGGGTGTTTTACCAAAATATTTGCCAATAAAGTAAGCACCAATATCAGCAGTCCAAATACATAAAAAAGTTAGTACCGTGACAGTTAATCCTTGCGGTAAAGATGAAAGATGTGACCTTTGGAATAAATCAGTCCAAGTTTGGGGTAAGTATCCTCCTAGTGGAAAATTGCTATAACCCTGACTATTTATTCCGCGCAATCGTACCCAATAGCTTGGCAAATATCCAGTATAAAATAGCCCCAGAATTGAAGCTGAAATATCGGCAATTGTGGCAATTTTGGGTTGGAATAATAGGTAAAAGCAGATAAATGTACCTGCAATCGGCAGCACAGCATCTGCTAAATTGCCATCGATGGTGCAAAAGACTAAAAGAGTCAGGCTGGCGGTAAGTGTAGTTTTTGCAGCTGGTATTATACCTTTAGCGCGGACGAGTTCAAAAAACTCATTCTGACCAATAAAGATAATCACCGCATAAGTAAAGGTGAAGTACCACCCTCCCAGCAATGTCGCGCTGAGTGCCATTGCGATCGCAATAATTCCACTGATAATCCGAGACCAAGGCATAGCAAAAAAATAATTTGTGGAAAGTATAAAGTGTTATTAATCTAACTTTTCACCACTGAGGATAAAAATAGGGTCAACAGATGCGAAGATTTGGGAAATTCCGCGTGTTTCCAGACGATTAAACGCTGATTGGACGACTTCAATGTTAATTGCTCGCAACAGGGCAAAGCTTTGAGAAATCGCATACAGACCTTCTAGATTAGCAGCTGTGGCGACCACTCGACCTGATGGCGGTAAATAACTCCAAACAGCTTTGAGAATTTCTTGTAATTCGCGTCCACCTTCGAGACAAACGCGGTCGGGACGTTGTTGCAAATCGTGCAGGCATTCGGGGGCACTTCCTTCGATAACTTCGACGTTTTTTACCCCAAAGCGCAGGCAGTTGCGACGAATCAAGTTTGCAACTTCCTCATCACGTTCGACGGCAATTATTTTCCCGGCAGGGCACAATAACCCGGCTTCCACAGGTATTGTCCCCGTTCCTGCACCAATATCCCACAATACCGAATTTTCTTTTAGCCGCAATTGCGAAAGCAACAGCAATCTAATTTCGCGTTGCGACAGAGGAATACCCGGCAAATGCTCGAATAATTCATCTGGAATACCGGGAGTAACATAAGACCAAAGTGGAGAAGGCATAATCGAAATCAATAATTCAAAATTAACCAAGACAAGTTGGAGAGGTAATACTTCCTCTCACACCTTTAGCCATTATGAATTACTTGAACTACTAAGACCACAGCGGTAGTCCGCTTGGTCTTAGAGTCTAAAGAGTCTTAGTTTTTGACTCTTTAGCATCCCGATCAATTTCCGGATATTGAAACAGTGAAACGCTATATTGAAAACCAACAGTCGCCGGAATAAAATTAATAATTGGTTAAAAACTCAACTGTTCTTTAAACATGTTTAAAGAACGTCTCGTTTTTAACTCGCATTCACCTACAACCCAACTGAGTACAGTTCTGGTTGCAATACTCTGCTGTTTTTTGATAGAAAATTAAATATTTTGTAGCACTTGTATCAGTATCGATAATATTTAGGGAGTATTGTTAACCAGTAGCAATTTTTGAGATGCGCCCGGAAAGTAACTATTATTAGGATTTATTTCTGATGCTGTTTCTTTCGACTTGATTTGCTGTATAATCAATAACAAGTTAATCAATTTAAACAAATTGATGCTGTTTAGTATTAATAGCTAAATCAAAATTGCAAATTAGAAAAGGTAGATGAACCCCAGCGTTTAATGTTAGGGTATCCTTGTGATTTAACTGTTATAAATCTACCACAACTTTCCACAACAAATGCAAGCATTATTAAGTCAATATTTATTGACGTTTCGTATCGTTCTGATACAGTTACCCACTTGGTTATTACCGAGTGGGTTTTGTTTTGATAAACATCCAGTTCGCTTACTATTGGTGTATCGTCATAGCTAAACAGTAATTGATACCTGATATCCTAGTAATAGCCAAAAGCTAGGTGATATTTTTAGCTAAATTAATTATTTATTAGAGGCTGATAGATGGCGGCTAATTTACAAAACTCTCCTAAATTTACGCATTATTTTAGTAACTTAAAAGACAAAAATATCCGATTTCTGGTTTTGCTAATTGGTATAAATACGCTGGTATTATTTGCGTGCAGCAGCTTGCGACATATTTTATTTCAATCAACTGCATTCGATTTAGGAATCTTTGACCAAGCTGTTTATTTAATCAGTCAAGGAAAAACGCCCATATCATCATATATGGGTTATCACATTCTTGGCGACCATGCAGCATTGATATGGTATCCCTTGGCATTACTGTACAAAATTTATCCTAGTGTCTACTGGTTATTTGTCGTCCAAGCATTGGCTTTATCGTTGGGTGCTGTACCGACATGGTGTTTAGCACGTCAGGCAGGGTTAAAATCATTGCAAGCAAATGCTTTAGTAGTTGCCTACTTGCTGCATCCACAAGTATTTAATGCCAATTTATTTGACTTTCACCCCGAAGTAATTGCATTACCTGCACTGTTAGCAGCAATATGGTGTGCCAGAGAAAAGCGCTTTTGGTGGTTTTGTCTGAATATAATTATCGTGCTGTCATGTAAAGCTGTATTATCCCTCACCGTTGCCGCAATGGGAATTTGGTTATTGGGGTTTGAAAAGCGACGAAGGTATGGAATTTTAGCAATCGTTTTGGGTATCGGTTGGTTTTTCATTGCATCCGGGCTAGTTATCCCCCAATTTAGCGGTCGAGAAGCGGCAGCGGTGGGACGGTTCAGCTATCTGGGAAATTCAGTCTTTGAAATCATTCAAAACTTAATATTCAAGCCGGGATTGATTTTAGCTAAAATTTTCAACTTAGATAATTTCGGATATATATGAGTATTGTTTGTACCTGTTGCT
>JANNFJ010001136.1:0-8987 GCA_031379725.1 Calothrix sp. OTE_75_metabat_31 | reverse complement strand
GGGGAACCCCGCCCCTACGAGTGCCTCTATCGCACCTTTACTTCGTATGCTGCTTGTACAGATGCGTTAGGCTGCAATTCTTGGTTAAAGTTCCAGCGCACGTGGGTATATTTTTCAGCAGGTGCGGGACGTTCTTCAACTTTGCCGTTTGCCAAGCTGACCTTTACCATCGGGGTTGCAACAAAGCTTTTACCTTGGTCAATGCTGTAAGTGATAGTTGCATTGTTCGCTTTGGCAGTATTCAGCACATACACCATGCGTTGGGGAACTGCTTGGGTAAAATTCATGGTTTTAGCGGCTTTATTACCCTCGTTTTTACCAGTTACCGAAAAGCGAATTACATCCCCAGGTTGAACCGTAACTTTTGAATCGAGTGCTTTCCAAGTTTCGATTTTTTTACCTTGGGCATCTTTGAGCAATTGTTGCTTATAAGCCACCAGATTTAGGTTGACTTTGGGTTGCTGGAGGATATTTTGAGCGAATGCTGTACCGGATTGGAGGAGTTGTTGTGCGATCGCAGGTTGATTTCCCACAGGCAGCAGCGATAATCCAGCTACTACAGCACCTAATCCCACAATATATAGACGTTTGTTCATTGTCCTAACCTTTATTTCCTTGTTGTTGAAAACTATTTGCTGATATTTTTAGTTTCCTCTCATTGAGGTGGAGAGGGTTACATCAAGAACTTGAATTAACCGGGTGGTAATGGGGTAGGTCTTCCATTTATCTTCCGTTGGAAGGTAAATATACCAGTACCCTGTGGTGCGATATCACCAGGACTATTGGTATAAATTTTGATGTTAGTGCCATCAACTGTTACCGTAGTTGTTGCTGCTGGAGTCGCGGAACCCTTTGGAATTGAAGGATATTTTGGATCTGTAGTCAAACTGAACCAACTGTTATTTCCAGTAGTACCATCCTCAGTAATTACCAATGTCTTCGCAGGCAATATGACACTATTTGTCCCACCACCAGTAGAAACATTAGTGTAAGTAATTTGATACTCAATAATCCGACCAGGAGTCGCAGCAGGACTTAAAGTATTTTGGTCAGATGTAAATGTACTGGCAGCAGCTTCAGTACCCGTAAGAGCATTACCATTAGGATCTAACAATCGTGCTTTTTTCTCCAATTTCAAGTAATTGGTATATACACGGTCAATTGTGATGTTACTGGGTTCACCAGCAGATAAACCATCTTTGTTCACATCCACAAAGGCTGTAATCGGTACGGAATAACCTGTAAACTGGGGTGCGCCAGGTAAATCTACCTTGACTGTATATTGTGCAATTCCTTTTGTTGGGTCAGTGGGATCGACAACTGAAACCATTATCTTAACTGGAGCATTACCAGCATCAGGAACAAATTTACCTCCTGTATAGGTATAACTTGCTGTCTGTCCACCAGTTGCAGAGTCTTTAATGGTTACTTTTGTGCCTTCAAGGAGAATATCTGAACCTGTTGGAGGAGTTGGTAACAGTGTAATTTCCTGCGGGCTACCACTGGTATTTTTTACTGTGTTCTCAAATGTGACTGGTGGTGTTTGGTCAGTTGCAAGTGTTCCACCATCGGTCAATGCTTCATTCGATGGTTTGTTTATACCTTCGATTGACTTATTAGTGAAGTCATCATTCGTATTATTTGGTCCTATTGCTGCTGGCTGATTTTTTGGACCGTTTAATGGTGTTGCAGCAAAGCTGTAAACCGTATCTTCCCCACCTTTTACCTTACCTGTACTTGGGTCAGTACCTTTGTTAGTTGCAGAATTAGTTGGGTCTTTCGTTGTAGGATTAGTTGGGTCGTATGTACCTGGGTCAGTTCCATCTACGGTTGGGTTCGCTTTACCGTCGGTGATACCACCATTTCCAGCATTTGTACCGCTTGGGTCTGGGTCTACTCCATCCAAGCCGTTGTTAGAAGTCTGGTCACCTGATTCGTCGTAAACTATTTGAGTTGGTGTACCTTTAACTACAGCACCTGGTAGCGATTGACCGAATACTTGAGCGATGTTTGCTATCTGTCCAGCAGTGAAGTTTGTATCAGGTGTGACGGTGAAGTTGAAGCCAGGAATAGTAGTACCTTTTGGTATTGCCGTCGCTGCAGTAGTGGCTTCCTTAACAAAACCAATCCGTGTAATACCTGAACCAGGACGGGTAGTTGACCAGGATGCTTGAAGGGCATTTTTGGTTGTTAAATCTTCTGTGGTGTAAACAACTGTCCATCCACTTGGTGGAACTGGATTCGCTGTACCCAGTTTCATTCCAGATGGAATTGCATCAGATACCAACACATATGCTTTTGTGGAGTCAAGTCCAGTAATGGTAATTTTCGTACCGTACAAATCGGATACAACCAATCCCGCTGTTGGTGAGCTAGGGTTTTCGACCTTCAAAGCAAGTGCGTAGGTTAGAACGTCGTCGCTAACATCATCTGGTAGAGTGCCTGTACTGTAATTTGATATTGCCTTTAATACAGTTGAGAATGCTTGTTGTCTGGCACCGATTGTAATTGCACTGCTGGTTGCCATTGCTTCACGGACTATGACAGGTTTACCCGCAATTTCATCTGGACCATCAGGGTTGTCTTCGGTATAGACATCATTGGTATCAACATCATTCTTACGGTCTAAATTTTGACCTTTTGTAGAATCTGTATTACTTGCAGGCTCTGTGTCAGTAGTATTACCCAAGGATACTGTTAAAGTTTCTCCAGCAAAATTACCTGCAAGTACCTTAATCGGTACGCGAACTGTAATTGTTCCAACGCTTCCAGTACCTGGGTTTGGTTTGATTGAACCCTGTGTTGCTCCTAGTAAAGTACCTGTTGTAGCACCTCCAGAAGGAACATCTTTTGCAGTAGCAAGGTCTACTCCATCCACTTTAACAATCTGGATACTTCGAGTTGAACTCAGTTGAAATGCTGTTGTGTTGGAAAGGGTTGCGGTACCGGGGATAAAGAATTGTGTGGGGTCGTTACCTGTGTTGGTGATAACGAAATCAACATAAACAGTATCATCACCTGCAACCGGACTAGCGTTAGAAGGTGACTGAGCCGTAATTGTAACACCTGCGATTTCAGCGACGGTGATTACAACTTCGTTGGATGTAGCGTTGTATGTGGTTGTACCATCGCTAAAAGTAGCTGTTGCGGTGTTCTTAATTGCTGTGCCGGCTGCGACTTGAGCAAGTACGGGTGATATGATGCCAAAGCTACTGCTAAGTGCGAGGGACGCAGCTAAGATTTGACGAAAATGGTGATTTTTATGAGTTTTCATGCTGATTAAATACGACACAGTAAACAAAAAAATAGACATTGCAGAATATCAGCTAGGACATTATGGACTAGCTAAAACTGGAAGTTTTAAATTTGGAACCAGTAAAATATTTGGGTATACTTTCTGTAAAAATCTGCCGGATTAATTTATTAGTTGATGTAATCAAGTAATATAAGGGCTGACATTGCAGATGATTGCTCTTAGTTTCAGTATTCCCAAAAATTTCATCAACCTATCAATCAAGCTTTTTATTGTTTGTTTTGGATGATTTGTTTTGGTTGCATATGAATTTGTCACGAATATCCCAATCTAATTACGCATATATACGCATTTATTCAGCGTACAATGTTATGTATTCATGGATAATACTTAGATTGTTTCATGACCGAAAAGTTACCAATATAATTTAAGTCACTAGACACAAACTCCTCGACACCGTAAATAAAGTATTTTTTTAGTATATAAAACGACTTGTGACAATTCTGTGACAGAAATGATGCTAGTACTCCATGTCAAAAGTTTTGAGGGGCTGCTAGGATCTGCTACTTATTGAAGGATGCCGCTGGCGAGTAGAGGGTTAGACCCCTTGGTTGCCCCAAAAAACCGCCCCAGGCTTGAAGCCTGGGGCGAATCAAAGCGTTCTCGTAGCGTGTCTCCTTGGGACTTAGCCTAGGCTGTTGACTTTGTAGGTTTTAAGCCCATAATGCGTCATACAAAATATATGTCCTAATCAACCTTCTGTCCAATCGGGGCACGGCGATGCCGATGCCCCTACAGTAAACACAAAAATTGCATGATAATTTTTGAATAATTTCGTGCAAAATCAACAGCCTAGTACCCAACGGCGGAGATAGGAATACCATTGTAGCATCTTGCTCGCGTCTCTATGCGAGCAAGATGCAAGCCCTGCGGGCACGCTGCGCGTTGCTTGCTTCCCCGCAGGGGTACGCACTACATAAAAATGGTATGGTTACTTGCGCCATGCTGTACTAGACTTAGCCTGCTTTCAGCAGGCTTTGTTCCCATTAGCCCTACCATTCTATGGTAGGGCGGGATTGTGGGCATTCGAGAAGGCTATATGCTACTAGCGTTGAGGGGTGATACCGCTAATTCGCCAACGGTATCCTTGAAGAAGTCGGGGATTTGGGCCTCTCACTCATGGTCAAAATTAATAACATCGACCAATAGTAGTAGGGGCACAGCAATGCTGTGCCCCTATATGTAACCATGATTTGAATCGGTACCAATATAGATTTATTACAAATCAGCGAGTTGGATGTAATGCAACTTGTGCCGCTTCAGGGGTTGCTACTGTTTGCGAAACTGTCCCTTGGACTGTAAGAACCGAACAAGCAGCGTGATGGAGGACGTAATTGCTGACGCTACCGAGGAAAAATTCACTCAAACCAACTCGTCCTCGACGACCGACAATAATTAAATCAGCTTGCCAGTTTCGAGCGATTTCACAAATTATCCTCCCTGGTTCGCCTAAATTTTGGGTAAACTCAGTTGTAACGCCTAATTGCGTTCCCTGTTTGCACAGCTTTGACAAAAAGTTAATTCCCCCTTCTTTGAGTACATCCCACTGATTTAATGTTTGGACTATAGCTTCTGAGTGCAATGTCGGGTAATAACTATAGGGATCTACAGATATTGGATTGATGTAACCCTGGTCAAATGGGGACATGACATGGATTAACATCAAATTTGCTTTGGTTGCTTTTGCTAAGGATAAGGCTTCATCGAAAACCTGAAGGCTTATTTGATTGTTTTCTACGGCTACTAATATTTTTTTAAACATATATTTAGAAGCGATTAAAGGAAAGAATCTTTATATCTATATTTATAACCAGCAAATTTGAGGAACTTGTGAGGAAGAGGGGCAAGGGGAAGCAATACTACTCGGTTAGTGGGAAATTAGAAACCCGGATTCTTAAAGAATCCGGGTTTCTAGTCCCCTCGACTATCCTTGCCCTCACCTATGTAGTATTAAAGAGAGAAAGGGAGAGACTACGAAGATTTTCCCAAAAATATGTGTTTTATATAGGTTGTAATACTTATTTTTATACCTTTCCCCTTTTTCCCTTCCCCTTTCCCCTTAACCTATCCTACGTCGTTGGTTCCATTGGGGTTCCATTGATTGAGGATGTCTTTAACTAATACTTCTTTGAGCCAAATTTGAGTAACAATGAGCAAAGGAATCGCTAAAAATAATCCTAAAAATCCGAAGAAATTAGCGAAAACTACTACTGCTATCAATGTAAATGCAGGCATTAATGATACTTCTCGCTGCATCATAAAAGGTACTAACAGTAAACTTTCAAATTGCTGAATGACGAGATATGAAACAATTACACCGATTACTTTCCAAGGTTCATCGAGTAAAGAAAGTAATGCAGGGGGGACAATACTCAATGCTGGCCCAATATTGGGAACAAATTCTAGTAAACCTGCTAGTAAAGCATTAATCAATGGTAGTCGAACTCCCAATAGTAGTAAGGCAATATAACTCAATACTGCAATTACCAGCATATTAATTAGAGTAGCTCGTATCCATCCAACTATTGATGTTTCGCATTCTTGGAGAATTTCATCGATGCGACGACGGTAAAATGATGGAAATGCCAAAATAAAAACCCGTCGATATTGAGACGGATTCACTAATATCATGACGGTGAGAACTAAAAATAGTAAAAAGTTAAGGAAAATACCTAACGAGTTCCGAATTAAACCGATAAAGTTGCCGAGTAAGCTGCCTACATAAGTTTGGAGTTGCTGTGTCAAAGCTTGAATGCTACTAGTAGCACTATCCAATACTTGTCCAGGTATCGCATTTCGCAACCACTCATTCCAAGTTTGTACCCGTGCGATAACTTTAGGTAATAAATCGACTAATTCTTGCAATTGCCCAATAATTTGCGGCACTACAAGTGCAAAGAACCCAGCGACTAAGGCAATTAAAGAAAAGACTGCGATCGCAATCCCAATTCCCCGCTTAATCCGGTATCGTTGAAGAAATTTGACGACTTTATTAAGTATTGTTGCTAAAATAACTGCCGCAAATATCAACAATACTACTTGCCGAATTTGCCATAATATGTAGAGCGATATAAATAGAGCAAATAAGCCAATCCATTCCCCTAAACCCACAATTCACCTCCATTCCCAACGATTACAAGCAATTTTGTTGATACTTTATGCTTTTGAGCTTGTTGTGTCTTCCTCCTACGGGATGTAGGGAAAGAGTGGGTTATAAGAATCCGGGATTCTAGCTTTTTCGAGAGGACTATATCCCCGACGACTTCGCAGGAGTCGTCGGGGATCTAACAACCTACCAAAACTAATGACACAGAGTAATAATGGTCTGTGTCATTAGTTTTGGGGGGTACTTGTAGCATCTTGTTCGCTTTATATCATACGCGAGCAAGATACTCGCACTACCCATTAGAATTAATGACACGGACTACTAGTGCGAATATTTTTAGTTATGTTAAAAAGAGTGAATTTTTATTTAGATTTATTTTACCTACCTACCTAATATCTAACTAAAAGATGATGATTTATCAAGATTTATAGCGGTTTTTTTGATTACCAATATGATTATAGTTAAGTTGACTAATTTAGATGCTTATGCTGAAAATATAGTCTGCTGAAAAATAAGCGTGTCTTGGCTTGAGCTATGTCTACAACTCAAAGCTTCACGAATGTACTGAGTTTACAACTCCTGACTGCGCGATACTCACTCGGAGAATCGCTGTTTGAATCACATCTAACGGTGACCCCAGATATTCTGGCAATCGATGTTGTGCGTTTATTGAGTATGCACGAGTATGGGTACTGTCATCTTTCGACATCAAACTCAGTTCGCCAACGCCAAAATTGTGTTTTAATTGTCCAGGATGCTCAATTATTGGGTATTTTTACTAAAAGCGATGCAATGAAGTTAATGGCATTGCAAGTGGATTTGACAAGCATCAAAATCGAGTCAGTGATGCAAACCCACGTTATTACTTTGACGCAATCGACTAATATTTGGACTGCTTTATCGTCTTTATGCGATTATGATATCAGCCATTTACCAGTATTGGATGAGCAAGGTGTTGTGTTGGGAGTGATTACAGCAACTAGTTTGTTAAAAATTATAGCTACTTGGGAGAAAGAAAAAGTAACACTTCATCAAGAATTGGACACAGTTAAAGAGTCGTTGCGGCAAGCAGAAGTTCAAATCGAGCGACGGGTTGAGGAACGAACGTTTGAATTGCTCCAGGCTAATGTACGATTGCAGGAGGAAATCATCGAACGCAATCGGGTTTCCTCAGCATTGCGCGAAAGCGAAGAACGGTTTCGGACAATGGCAGATACTGCCCCCGTGATGATTTGGGTTTCTGGAACTGATAAGCTTTGTAGCTATTTTAATAAGGGTTGGTTGGAGTTTACTGGACGCACCCTCGAGGAGGAAATAGGCATCGGTTGGATAAGTCGGGTGCATCTAGATGATTATGATTATTTGGATACATACTATACTTCGTTTGAATTGCAACAGCCGTTTTCGATGGAATATCGTTTGCAACGGCATGACGGAGAATACCGTTGGATTTTGGATACAGGGACTCCCAGGTTTAATGTCGATGGTAGTTTCGCTGGTTTTATTGGCTATTGTATTGATATAAGCGATCGCAAATCTTCTGAGCAGAAAATCTCGGAACAAGCTGCGTTACTCGATGTTGCTAACGATGCGATTTTTGTGCGGAGTCTCGATAGCAAGATTTTCTACTGGAATAAGGGTGCGGAACGGTTGTATGGTTGGAGTGCCGCAGAAGTTATCGGTAAAAGTGCCAATGAGATTTTATATAAAGATAAAAATTCGTTACAAATCAAAGTCGCATTGAAGACTGTTGCGGAAACAGGAGCTTGGCTAGGTGAGTTAAATAAAATACATAAAGATGGCAAAGATATAATTGTCGAAAGTCATTGGACAATGGTATGTGACGCAGCGGGGCAACCGAAATCTATTCTCACCGTTGATACTGATATTACCGATAAAAAGCTTTTAGAAGCCCAGTTTTTACGTACACAAAGATTAGAAAGTTTGGGTATATTAGCTAGTGGAATTGCCCACGACCTGAATAACATCTTGACCCCAATTTTGGCGATCGCACAATTATTGCCGCTGACGTTGCCCAAAATCGACGAACGCAACCAAAATATGTTGCAAATTCTGGAAACAAACACGAAACGGGGTGCAGATTTAGTCAAGCAAATTTTATCATTTGCCCGTGGAGGTGAAAGCAATCGGACGCTTTTACAAATTAAGCACTTGATTGTTGATATCGAAAAAATAGCTAAAGGTACTTTTCCAAAATCGATTGAAATTAAACGCAATATTCTGGATACCCTGTGGACGGTAAAGGGAGATGCAACCCAACTTCATCAGGTATTTATGAATTTAACAGTAAATGCCCGCGATGCAATGCCGGGTGGTGGTACTCTCACTATTACCGCTGAAAATCAGTATATTGATAAAAATTATGCTGCCATGAATATCGAGGCAACGGCTGGGGCTTTTGTAGTGGTGATATTTACCGATACTGGTGTAGGCATTTCCTCTGCCAACCTCGATAAAATATTTGACCCATTTTTTACAACTAAAGAATTAGGTAAAGGTACGGGACTGGGGTTATCGACAGTACATAGCATTATCAAAAATCATCAT
>JANNFJ010001223.1:0-2871 GCA_031379725.1 Calothrix sp. OTE_75_metabat_31 | reverse complement strand
GTTAGAAAATTCTGATTTGACTGTTTTTGCGGATAGAGTGACACAATTGGCAGATAATTTTCAGTTGAAGAAGTTGCGAGAAATGCTTGAAAAAACTATTGCATCTGTAAATCATTAGCGATCAATGTCTAGTGCTTCGTGTCATAAGTTATGAGGGTATATATTGTCACCCGTAGGTTAGGCGTCCCGCCTGACCTGACTGCACAGGCGAAACGCCTATGCTACAGACATGGAGTACTATTTTAATGATTTTTCGTAATTTCACGGTATTGTAGGGGCACGATACCTAACTGCCCCTACGGTAGATTTTTGCTTTTATTTAGTTAACTTTTAAAACTATGGAATATTCATTTAAAGATGCTGGTTTTATTCTCATTGTTGATGATAATCCAACTAATTTATCGGTTTTATCGCAAGCACTTAAAAGCGCTGGATTCTCAATTAGGATTGCTGAAGATGGAGAAAGCGCAATTAATTTAGTAAATCGCAAACCACCTGCGCTAATTTTATTAGATATTCAAATGCCGGGAATGAATGGTTTTGAGGTTTGTCAAAAGCTTAAGTCTGATTCTTTGACACAAAATATTCCCATTATTTTTATGACCGCTTTAGCTGATACGCAAAGCAAAGTTAAAGGGTTATCATTAGGTGCTGTTGACTATATTCCTAAACCGTTTGAACAAGAGGAAGTGATTGCACGAGTTAAGGTTCATTTACAATTGAAACTCTTAAATGACCATTTAGAAAGCCAAATCAAACAACGTACAGAAACTTTAGAAAAGGCACAACTCCAGCTAGTTCAACAAGAAAAAATGTCAATGCTGGGACAATTAGTTGCAGGTGTTGCCCATGAAATGAATAATCCCATTGGTTGCATTGCTGGGAATATGGCCCCTGTAAAAGATTATATTGCTGATATCATCCAAATTTTGCAGCTTTGTCAGGAGAATAAGTCCGATTTACCTTTGAATATTCGCAATGCGATCGCAACTTGCGATTTAGAGTTTATTATTGATGATATTCCCAAACTTCTCAATTCGATAAATTTAAGTACCGAACGGATTAAAGAGATTTCGGTTTCCTTACGTAATTTTGCTCGTACTGATACATCTACAAAAGTCGCCGTCGATTTGCATGAAGGAATTGATGGAACTTTATTAATTTTAGGACACCGAATTAAAGCATCGGAACAAAGACCTAATATTGAGATTATCAAACAATATAATCAATTACCAAAGGTCAAATGCTATCCCGGACAAATCAATCAAGTATTCATGAATATTTTGGCAAATGCTATCGACGCACTCGATGAAGCTTGGCAGCAACATAAGTTAAATAATCCAACTATTCAAATTACCACGGAATTTGATTCGGAAAACGTAGTTATTCGGATTGCTGATAATGGGATGGGAATGCCAGAAGCTATCAAAAAACGAATTTTTGAACAATTATTTACAACAAAACCATTAGGGCAGGGGACTGGATTAGGACTTGCGATCGCATACCAAATTATTACCGATAAGCATGGTGGCAAACTAACTGTTAATTCGACACCTGGACAAGGTGCAGAATTTGTAATTACTCTTCCTATTTAAATTTTTAATAAAAATCAATGTTGGGTAACGGTCATAGCGTTTCTCAACCCACTGAGGTACAACCATTTTATATCAAGACAAGGGCGCAATGCCTTGCGCCCCTACATATGTACCTCACCTGGTTGGGAACTGCTATATACGCTACACCCAACTACGAATAATTCTATTCCTTGTACTATTGCCCCCTACTCCCTATTTCCCTTCTCCCTGACATTTCTCTAAAAGACTACGGTCAGCGATGCTGACATCATCAAGTCGATGAAAATCGCGCAATGCTAGCGAGTAAGCATTACTTATCGGTTCATCTTTAACAGTAGGAATAGTATCGTTAGATGCAACTTGAGTCGAACTACCGTCACCTGAATAACCATTTACAGTCATCGCTAGTTCGCCTGTATTATCAACAGTTCCATTAAAGCAACTATATTCGGAATGAGGCATATACAGCGCACCAGTCACTCGACCTTGTTGCTTTTGAAATACCACATACCCCTGTCCAACTTGTCCTGGTTCAGAAGATTGCCCGTAAAGATAAATCCCATCTTGTTTAGGGAAATTAGCATCTGGTGCAACTTCAGATTTATTAGTTGATGCTTGTACATCGGGAATCAAAGCAGTAATCAAAGGTTTTTTGTCTACTTCGGGTATGACGGTGGCAACTGGTGCATCTGGTTGTTCTCTCCAAGCCTCAACTATAGCTCCCGAATCGGGCATGACAACTCGGTAGGAATAGGGGTCTGCATCAATTTGGTTACTAGATACAGGTTTCGATTTGTCAGCAATAACACTTACAACTAGAAACAAACCCAGCAGTGGTAAGCGCAAGTAGTTTGCAGATAATAAACGAATAATATATTTAAGCACCCTGATTCTCCTTGAAAAAATATATCTATGTTTTTATACGTAACTTAATTTAGAGATTAACTAAATCTTTACATATAAAGGCTCAGTCCCAGGTTGGATCTCTATTGCTATTGTCCGAAAAAACCGAACCTTAAAAAATAAAGTTTTGATTTTATTTTGAGTATTAACTCACATAAGTTTCAAGATACCACTGTTTTAGCTGCCTTTTACAAGCTTATTTGCTGCATAAGAATCTTCAATCAGAAAGTTATTAGTTATCAAATATTTCTTACGTGTTACGAATTAAGTATTTACCCGGTCAGTGTTTTTCCTGCTAAGGTAAACATTTTTTTAATTACTGGATGATTCATTAAAAATATTGACTGATATGCAAGATGCTTCTAGCATTTCAAGCGTCAGGTGGGGCGCAAGG
>JANNFJ010001221.1:0-3676 GCA_031379725.1 Calothrix sp. OTE_75_metabat_31 | reverse complement strand
CCTTGCGCCCCTACAAATGTACCTCACCGGACTGGGAACTGCTATAAGTGCTAATTAAAAATTAAGTAAATATTATTTATCGCGTTCAGTGCGAATCCAAGACTTTTGTGGATTGATGATAAAAGACCAGTATATACCAATGTTCCAAACAATATAAAAAGGTATTTTTAAAAGCGCTTGTATCGGTAAATCATTGCGTCCAAAGTTCAACCAAGCACTAGTAATTGCGATTCCTAGCAATAATCCTTCAATAAGTAAAATATTTGTTGGTAGCGGCGAAGTAGCTAGTACCAGCGACATGCAAAGTGCAATACTTGTAAAAATAATCCACAAAGTTACTAACAAAGAAATTGGCAACACCAATAAATCTAGAGCAATCGTAATTAAGTCAAATCTTTTCTGCTGCAATCCTGCCAATATTAAACGAGGTACTTGTGTTATCAGCGTTTGCAAATGACCGTGAACCCATCGCATTTTCTGCGTATTTTCTGCTTTTTTTGTTTGCGGAAAATACCCTGTAACTAGCGCTTCTTCGCAGAATATCGGATTATAACCCGCAATTGCTAAATCTATGCCTTGCTGCTTGTCTTCGACAATATTACTATTAGCAATTGTTGCTTTATCGATTAAAAACCAAGGTAATGCCATTCCCGTACCCGTTAGCGTTGCACTTAAACCTAAATTTCGCATTCCTCGCTGACGGACTAAATTTTTTACCAAAAATGCCAGCGTTGAAACTGCATGTCTTGCTGTCATTTTTTCGGGTGGTTTGAGGAGATTGGTTGCTTGGACAGGTCGGTTCTGGATTCTGGCCATTTTTGCTAATCGTTCAATTGTACCTTGGTGAACGGTACAATCTGCATCAATAACGATAACTACTTCTGGTGGATTAGCTTTCATGTATTGAAAACCAAAGTCTAATGCGTAGCCTTTTCCCCTTCGTAATGAGTCGGTACGTTCTAGTACAGTTGCATTATACTGTCGTGCGATCGCAGCTGTATTATCGGTACAATTATCTGCTATTACTATCACCTTTTCGTCGATTTTTAGTTCGTTATTCACGGCACAAAGAGTTGCACCAATACAGGTTGCTTCGTTATGTGCTGGTATTAGTACAGATAATTTAGGTCGGTAAATATCGCCGTAATTTACACTATTACGATTTGGTAGCAAAGCGGCAATACATTGAATTAATAATACAATTATTGGTAATCCCAATATAAATGAAATAACTAATATCAAGGTGGAATATATTGACAATTGAAAATTAATAGCTAGCATATCGATAAGCCCGACTTTTCGTAAAAAGTATCTGAAATTAGACTGGAATGACTTGTTTCAATAAATAAGACATATACATGCAAAAAATGTGCATTGCCAAATTTAGTAAACTGTTACTTACAAAGCAGTTGCTTGATGAAGAGGTTCAATCTCTAAAAATGTATCTAAGTTATTATATGTAGAAAAAAAGTAAGTTATATTGCCTTAATTGTTTAATTTTGTTTAATTTTCCTCGTTTGATTGTAAAGTTTCTACCTGGAGAGAAAAAAAATCAAGGAGTTGGGAATACTCCCATCTCCTTGATTGATGTTTCTTATTTGAACGAGAAAATAACCGGGTTGTTAAACTGCCATTTCGGTAATTCCGTTTAATTGACGAAGTGCGTTAATACAAGAAGGACAGTCACAACCAAATAATGCAATGGAGCGATCGCTTTCTTCGTCGCTAAACTGAAGTTCAGTAACTTGGTTGGGTTGTGCTTGTGCTATTACTGTGTCTTGTTTTGCGGATACAGTACCAGGCTTATGAGCTTGACGGCGCTCGCAAACAAATTTATGCTGGGCACTGTGTGGCGATCGCATACAAACAAGATTACCTTGGTTAATGACTTGATTCGCTTGTGCGGGTTGGGTCATCACCACCATCGACACCATCGAGGCAAACAGTGCAGGACTAGAAAGTAATGTCAGGGCAAATTTTCGATTCATCTACTTAAATTCGGTTGTTGGTTACGTGAAGGATTGATTTCAATGTTTTCACATCTGTTGGTTGTTGCTTTTGTAGATTTTATACAAAGTTGCCAAAAATGTCATGGATATTACGCACACTACATGAATAACATCACTCTTGCACCCTGTTTGTCAGCCGATTGAAACGGGTATTCGGCTATAAAGTTGATATCAGTTGCAACTTTGAGCGATTACTCCACACAGAAGTGAAAAGCTAGGCAAAGGACATACCAAGTTTATGGCAGAGACTTAATTTGTATCTGCCAAGTTCCCAACAGATTTGGTAAGCTGATGTGCAGCTAAATTATATAAGCCAAAAATGTAAAATCATGGTAGTGCGGGCATCTTGCCCGCATCCTTATATAAAAATTAGATGCGTAGCAGCTTAATACAGCTTTATAGTTATTTAATTGTGATTTAAAAATATTGATATAAATGTTAATTGTGGTGCGTTACGCTTTTAGCTAACGCACCCTACTTTTAACTTTTAATAAGCGGCTCGTGCCAGCAGTGAAATAGTCACACCCAACACCGAACCAGCGATGACTTGGAAGGGGGTATGGCCGAGTAATTCCTTCAATTTATCTTGGGGAAATTCTGGGTTTTCGCGGAATAATTCATCTATCATTTGGTTGAGAATGCGTGCTTGTTTGCCTGCAGCTTGACGAACTCCGGCTGCATCATACATGACAATGATGGCAAAAACCGTAGAGAGTGCAAATTCGGAACTTTGCCAACCGATAGTTTGACCGATTCCGGCTGCTAAGGCAGTAACTAGCGCAGAATGTGCGCTGGGCATTCCTCCAGTTGTGACTAAAACTTGTACATTTAGCTTGCGATTTTTGATAATTTCGATAACAAGCTTTAACGCTTGAGCGATGAAACAAGCTATTAGGGCAACCAGCAGCACCCGGTTGTTAAAGATGTCGCCTATGTCCTGCATGGTATTTTTGATAAGTAAATAAATATTAGCAGTAGTGGTTATTTAAAAGAAAGTATTCGCCGCAACCGAAGCGCAATTTTAATGAATTACGAAGGGTGAAAGATAAAGAATTGTTTTAATCTCAGATGAATTTTGAACTTCATCCTTTACCCTTCATCATTGATTTAATGGTTGCGATTTGTGATATAGTGCGCGATCGCAATCAATGGTTGAGCTTTTTCACCAAACTGGGCGATTTCTGCACATGCGGCTGTAATTAGTTGGTCTGCTTTTATACGCGACTGTTCTAATCCCCATAAGCTTGGATAGGTGACTTTATTGGCTTTCAAGTCTTTACCTGCGGTTTTACCGAGTTGTTCCTGTGTCGCAGTTATATCGAGTATGTCATCAATAATTTGGAATGCCAGCCCAATGTTTTGCGAATAACGCGATAAGCGCTGTACTTCCTCAGAAGCTGCACCTGCCAAAATTCCACCACAAACTACACAAGCTTCTAAAAGTGCTGCAGTTTTGTGATTGTGGATGAAATTGAGCGTTTCTAGGGAAATATCGCTCTTACCTTCCGATTCTAAATCGACAACCTGACCGCCAACTAACCCTGCTGCACCTACCGCACGTCCCATCCGGGAAATAACTTGGAGAATGCGTTCGGGGGGGACGTTTTTGGTGTTATCGACAACATATTCAAATGCGTAAGCTAGCAGTCCATCCCCTGCCAAGATAG
>JANNFJ010001204.1:0-5628 GCA_031379725.1 Calothrix sp. OTE_75_metabat_31 | reverse complement strand
TCACTTGGTCGTCAATACGTCCCAAGTATTCAATATTGCCATTAGGCAAATAACGAGCAATATCACCAGTACGATACAGCCTTGCACCTGGTTCATTACTAAAGGGGTTAGGAATAAATTTCTCAGATGTCAAATCAGGTCTATATAAATATCCCCGTGCCAACCCAACACTGCTGATGTGCAATTCACCCCAGACACCAATTGGCACAGGTTGTAAATGTTTATCTAATATGTATATTTGTGTATTTGCAATTGGACAACCGATGGGAACAATACGTAGATTACTATCTGGCTGACAAACCCACCAAGTGACATCAATGGATGCTTCTGTAGGACCGTAAAGATTATATAGCTTTGGATGTAGTTTTGTATCCAGATGTAAAAAGAATTTTTCTTGAAGCTCGTAAGAAAGTGCTTCACCACTGCAAACTACATTTCTAAGACTATTGCAACGTTTTTCACCTAACTCCTGAAGAAACACTTGTAGCATTGATGGAACAAAGTGAAGCGTAGTAATTTCCTGCTGGTTAATAAGCTGCAATAAATAAGCACTATCACGCTGACCACCAGGTTTAGCGAAAACTAGACTTGCTCCTGTAATTAAAGGTAAGAAAAATTCCCACACAGAAACATCAAAGCTAAAAGAAGTTTTTTGTAAAACCCGGTCGCTAGATGTTAATTGCAGAGCAGTTTGCATCCACAATAAGCGATTTATCATACCTTTGTGGGTGTTCATAGCTCCCTTTGGCTTGCCTGTTGAACCAGAGGTATAGATGGTATAGGCTAAATTATCAGGTTTAACACTACTTACAAGATTGTCTGAGCTTTCTTGAGCAATATGCTGCCAATCACTATCCAAGCAAACCACATGCATTTGATGCTCGCTTTGAGCAACTAATTGCTGTTGAGTTAATAAAACAGGAGCTTGTGAATCTGCCAGCATAAAAGCTAGACGTTCTTGGGGATAATCAGGGTCTAGCGGTATGTAAGCTCCACCAGCTTTCAATATACCCAATAATCCGATTAGCATCTCCAGGGAACGTTCCATACAGATGGCGACAAAAACCTCTGTCCCTACTCCCAGTTTCTGCAAATAGCGAGCTAGTTGGTTTGCACGCTGGTTTAATTGTCGGTATGTTAGTTGCTGATTTTCAAACTCAACTGCCAATGCATCTGGTGTTTGCTCAACTTGTGTTGCAAATAATTCATGGATACACTGATGTTTGGGGTAATCAGTCAGAGTTTGATTCCATGTCACCAATATTTGATTTTGTTCGGCTGGCGTCAATAATGGTAACTCGGAAATATGCTGGTCGGGGTTGTTTGTAATTCCTTCCAACAAGACTTGCAAATGCTGCAACATTTGGGCAACTGTATCGGCATTAAATAAGTCTGTGTTGTACTCTAAACTGCCGCCTAACCCATCTTTTGTATCCACGATGTAAAGCGTCAGGTCAAATTTTGCACTGTTGCTATCGAGTCCTAACGGGGTGAGAGTTAGACCTGGTAGCTTTAATTCGGGCATGGGAGCATTTTCGAGTACAAACATGACTTGAAACAAAGGTGCATGGCTTAAGTCTCTGTCTATATTTAATGCCTCGACCAGTTTTTCAAATGGTAAATGCTGATGTGCATACCCTCCTAAAGTAACTTCTCGAATTCGTTGTAGTAGTTCTGAGAATTTGGGATTTCCAGATAAGTCACTGCGTAATACTAATGTATTAACAAAAAAGCCGATTAAGGGTTCTATTTCGCTGTGGGTACGGTTAGCAATTGGTGTACCAACGCTCATGTCTTCGGCACCACTGTAGCGATAAAGTAAAGTTTTAAACGCAGTCAGTAGAGTCATAAATAGCGTGACACTCTGCTGCTGACTCAATTTTTTTAGTTCTTGCGTAAGTTGCTTTGGAAGTATAACCGACTGTGTTGCACCTCGGAAAGTTTGTAATTGAGGTCGTGGACGGTCTGTTGTTAATTCTAGAACGGTTGCATTTTTAAGTTGAGTTCGCCAATAGTTAATTTCTGTTTCGAGTACTTGACCTTGAAGCCATTCTCTTTGCCAAACTGCAAAGTCTGCATATTGGATACTAAGTTCGGCTAATGAAGAAGGTTTACCCAAACTAAATGCTTTATACAGTTCTACCAACTCTCGGACTAGTACGCCAGTTGACCAACCGTCGGAAACAATATGATGCATTGTAAACAACACAATATATTCTTCTTCTGCCATGCGTAATAAAGTAACTCGCAGCAAAGCGTCTGTGCTAAGGTCAAATCCTTTTTTTGCTTCACTAATTGCAAGTTGTCGAGCTTCGTGTTCACGTATTGCTTCTGGTAACGAGCGCAAATCTACAACAGACAAGGGTATGTATATTGATGTGACTATCTGTTGTACAGGTTCTCCTTCAACACTAATAAAGTTTGTACGCAGAGCTTCATGACGTTGCACAATCTCGTTAATACTGGCATGGAATGCATTTACATTTAAATTTCCAGTTAAACGAACTGCATGAGGCAGATTATAAAAAGGACTTTTGGGATTGAACTGGTCTAAAAACCATAAGCGTTGTTGAGCAAACGATAGCGGTAATTGTTTATCTCGTGCTTTTGGAATTGAAGTAAATATTGGTGCCGCTCCTGCACAAATCGCTGTTTCCACATAGGTGCCAATTTCTGCGACTGTAGGTGTTTCAAACAACTGGCGTAATGGTAAATCTATATTAAAGACTTTACGAATGCGGGAAATTACTTGTGTTGCTAGTAGTGAATGACCACCATTAGCGAAGAAATTATCATGAATACCAATTTGCTTGACATCGAGTATAAATGACCAGATACCTGTAAGTACTTCCTCAACTGGACTCCTGGGAGCAACAAAAGTTACAACTTCTAACTGTCTATCATCAGGTGCCGGAAGCGCTTGGCGATTTACCTTACCATTATTAGTTAGCGGAAACTTTTTGAGTATTATAAAACCTGAAGGTAACATGTATTCAGGCAATTTGCGCTGTACCAATTCACGTAGTTCGTTAATACTGAGTTCTTGATTTTGCTTAGGTACTAAGTAAGCAAATAAGCGTTTATCTCCTGGTTTATCTTCGCGTACTATAACTATAGCTTGCTGCACTTGCGGGTGCTGGCTCAATATAACTTCTATTTCCTCTAGTTCAATCCGAAACCCCCTTACTTTTACTTGGTTATCTACTCTTCCCAAAAACTCTAAATTTCCATCAGGTAGATAACGAGCTAAATCGCCAGTACGATATAGTCTTGCACCTGGCTTATTACTAAAGGGGTGTGCAATAAATTTTGCTGCGGTTAATTCTAGTGAATTAATATAGCCCCGTCCTAAACAGGTGCCTCCAATATATAATTCTCCTGGCACACCAAGTGGTACTAACTGCAATTGTTCATCCAAGATATATATTTGGGTGTTAGGTAAAGGACGACCGAGAGGTACCGTTTCGGTAACATAGTTTGTTTGTTTGTCGTTGACTATGTAAGTTAGTACTCCAACAGTAGTTTCGGTCGGGCCATAGTGATTAATGATTTTACATTCTGGTGATAGTTGGCGTATTTGCTCTATCAAACTCCAACTAGCTGCTTCACCCCCTAAAATTAGCCGTTGTTCAGGCAATATCAAATCAGCATCAGATTCACTCAGTAGCGCAGCTAAATGTGAGGGTACTATTTTCAAGCAGTCAATTCGATGATGCTGAAAGTAATCTGCTAGTAATTTGCTGTCGGTAGCGCGGTCAGTAGAAATTACATGTAGACAACCTCCACTGCAAAGTGCAGGGAAAATTGCTGTATTACCTAAATCTGCTGCGAAGGTGGAAACAGTAGCAAAGCTAGCATCTTCGCTCAAAGATAATCTGTCTAAAATTCCATATACATAATTGAGCAGTTGTCGATGCTCAATCGCAACTCCTTTAGGTGTCCCTGTGGAGCCAGAAGTAAATACTATATAAACTAAACTATCGCTTTTAGCCTGACTAAAAGGATTAGACTGACTTTGTTGAGCAATAGTTGACCTATCTCTATCCAAAACAACATGCGTTACATCATCAGGCAACTTTGTTACCAGCGACTCTTGGGTTAATACTATCCTTACCTCAGCAGCTTGTAATCGCATAGCTATTGCTTCTACTGGTAAATTTACATCAAGTGCAAGGAACGGCGTCTCTGCCTTGAGGATACCCAGCATCGCTATAATTGTTTCCAGGGAACGTTCCAGATAAATTCCAACAATCTGTGGATTCACTCCCAAAGTTTGTAAATGATGAGCGATTTGGTTAGCTCGAATATTAAGTTCTGTGTAGGTTAATTGCTGATTCTCAAAGATGACAGCAATTTTATCTGGATTTTTCGCAGCTTGTTCCTCAATAATATGGTGTATGCATTTATTGAACTCATAATCAGTTTGAGTATCATTAAAATCTACTAGTAATCTTTGTCTTTCGCTATGACTTAATATATCTAATTTATTAATTTCTTTATCTAAATTATCAACAACGTTAGCTACTAGAGTTTGAAATTGTTCTGCAAGTCTTTCAATAGTTTCTGCTGTAAATATTTTTGAATTATAATTAAAATCAAGCAATAAATAATTATGGTTAGGAATGCAATTTAGTTTTAAATTAAATGGTTCTATGTAACTGTATTGTTGAGAGATTGAAAAATCAACTCCAGCAGCACAAAAAATATTTGGCATTTCAGAAAATTCAAAACCAAAATGGAAAGTCGTGCTATTAGTGTCTTTTTCTAAATAATCGCCAACAAAATAATCTTGCCACTCTTCGGCATTAGTTATTGCCTCTTGAACTGATTCTAAAACATTTTCAAAACATAAATTAGCATCTAATTGGCAACGAATAGGCAAGCATTTTGCAAATAAACCTAAAGCATCATGTAATTCTTCATATTCTCTTCCATTAGTCACCATTCCGATAATAATATCAGATTGCTTCGTCAGGCGCCATAGCAGTATTTGCCAACATGCAAACAGGAATACCTTATTGGTATTAGGCATCAGTGCCAATTTAAAAGATGCCGTCGAGAACGAATAATTATCATTTTTACCTTCAAAAGGTAGATGTAAGGAATTCAAAAATGAAAAATTTTGACTGAGCCAATAATTTTTACCAGCTTCTACTTCTGATTCTGATTCTAGTAGCTCATTTTGCCATTCTGCAAATTGTATATATTGTACAATTTCTTCTGAGCTATTTAAATTTTGGTAATGATTACTAATTAATTGTATAAGATTAGTAAGACTTAATGTATCCGCAGCAAGCGCAGGTAAACTAATTAATAAAACATATTTATCTACAGTAACTTTAATTAAATATATTTGGAACAATATTCCATGCTCCCAGTTAATTTCTTGAGAAATTAACTCGTGAAAAAGTAGGTCAAGTTTTTTTGTTTGTTCTTGCGTATTATAATGTGTCCAATCTAGCTCTTCCCAAACAGGTATGCAAGAGTTTTCCACTATCATTATTGGCATTTTCATGCCCGATAAGCAGCAAAATCTAGTGCGAAGAATTTCATGTTTGTCGATGACGTTTTGTAGAGAGTTTTTTAAAGCTTCTATGTTCAGATTACCTTTTAGGATAACTGTACACT
>JANNFJ010001201.1:0-7472 GCA_031379725.1 Calothrix sp. OTE_75_metabat_31 | reverse complement strand
CACTAGGGTCTTTCCCCTGTTCGACAATTAAACGCAACACAGACAAGGCTTTGAGATAGCTTGATAATGGGTAAGGATTGCAACCTGCTAATTTAAGCATCTGTTTATTTTAGGATATCTTTGTTGTATTTTGCCGAAGCACGCCAGTCAGCAATACGGATAATAGTTTCTAGAAATGCCAATTTGAAAGGGCCATATTCTTCCAGTAAATTAATCGCTTGTGCAGTCCAAGATTCCCCATGTTCGTTGTCTCCCATTTCCATACAAACTAGGGACAATTCTTGAGAAAAATCTTCGATTTCATCTTTACCTTGGAAATCACCCGTTTTGTAAAAACGCCATGTATCACCAGGTAATTTCAACTCATCCCCATCCCATACACCCCTGGCATAACGTTTGTAATCTTCAGAAGGTTTTTTCTCGTTTGGGTTTGCTTGAATACTCATGCGAATTTTACCGTGGTGTGCGGCAACCAAATAGGTAAGTAAAAAGTCTTCACCTTGTTCTAATGCCACCAATGCACTAACTAATTCGTGCCGAAAACCAGGACGTTCCGATTTAACGCGATTTTTACCGTCTGATTTTGCCCAAATTTGCCTAGTTATTTCTTCGGGTTGATTTTTAGTTAGCATTTTTCGGAATACTGGGTGTCCTTTCCCTAAGTCATGCCAACGTCCGCTGCGAGTTAATATATTGACAGGCAAATAATAATTTACCAACTTTGAACAAAGTTCTTTTACTTGTGCTTCCACATCTTGGGAATGTTCCACCAAACCAATATATTTACCCACTTGATAAGTAAGAAGGTCACTATCATCTTTTTCTGGTTCAATTGGTTCAATTGCTTCCACAACATCGGGTCTATCTTTGGTATCCCCTGTAAAACCAAGTTCTGACGAGTAACCTCCGTCAGAAATATGCAACAATATTGTGATTCCCGGATAAAGTCGAGGTACATTTACCCAATCTCCCTCAAACCCATCCCAAACCCAAGCATTTTTCTTCAACTTTTTCAGAAAATCTTGTGCTTGCCATAAACTCACCCGGCATAACTCTTTTTGGTGTAAAGCCTTGACAAATGCGACACTTGGCTTATCTCCCTCCCAATCTCGCCATGCGATCGCAATATCTGTATCATCAGTTTCCCGAATAAATTGGGAAATATCAATATCCTGTCCAGCTAAATCGGTGGAAGTATCAAACAATTGGAGTAAATCGTGTTTTCGAGGAATTAACCCTCGAATAGACGGCGTTTTTGCCTTTACAGCTTGCAAAGAGACAGCACCAACATCTGTCAGATTAACAAGAAGCGATCGCGCTTCTGCTAACACCTCAATTTCATAGGGTCTTGCAACATTTTTCTGATTTAAATCAATATCAACCCAGTAAATTCTGGCAATATCTTCATCTCCATATTCTCCATACCGATTGCAACGTCCAAACCGTTGTACTAATGAAGACCAAGGTGCCAGTTCCGTAATCATTGTTCTTGCTGATATATCAACACCAGCCTCGATTGCCTGAGTAGAAACAATTATACCTGTACTAAAATTATATATTTTCTGATTTAGTTCTTTACGTTCCTCAGCCCGATATCGAGAGTGAACCAACATTAATTCATTTTGCCCTAGCTTTTCAAGTTGTGTAAATACAGCTTGAGCGCGATTAACCCGATTGCAAATTACAATTGTAAGAGTACCGGGAATATGTAGTTTTACAACTTCTGCCGCTAATGCGAAAGCATCTTCTATATCCTTACCCTGAATAACTGTATTTGCCTTAATTAATTGTTTTTTCGCTTCCCACCGTTTTTTAAGTATCGGGTTTTCCCTATCTGCTTCAGTTAAACTATGAACCTTACCCAAATCGGGTTGAAAATTGACTGTTTTCAACAACTCCGAATCGAGAGTCGCACTCATCCACAACGAAGCACTATTTCCATAGGTTCCAAACTTTTCCCGAAAACCTTGTAACTGTGCAGTTGTTTTCAATCCCGACCCCATCAACTGCACTTCATCCATCACCCACAGACAATCATTATTTAGGAGTGCAAAATCAATACTCCAGCGATAGCGACTCATCCCATAACCACGATTCAAAGCTCGACTCAACAATTGGTCTTGAGTACCAATGAGTATACAATCTATTTCAGGATTTGGATTTACTTCCCAACCTTTACTTGAAGCACCCCCCATTAACTGGTGCAACTCTACTGATTCAACTAATCCAGCTTTCTCTAACCATTTTTCTGTTTCTCCATAAGTTTGTTCAACCAAAGTTCGCATCGGCAAACAATATACTAACCGTCGTGGTGTCGTATCGGGGTATTGTTTCCGTCGCCACAGCCAACCTACCACGACTGTGGCAGTTTTTCCCGCACCAGTTATGACATTTAACTGATGAGGCAATTCGACTGCTGTCGCAAACCTTTCCTGATAGGGGAAAGGGGGATTTTTTTTAATGTCTTGCCAAAATTCTTTAAATTCAACCATCGTGAATTTTCCCAGGTATATAGATGCAACAAAATTCAAAAATCTATCGAGACTACAAGCAAATAAATCTCTAACTTGTAAACTTCCACTAGTCTTCACTCCTGTGTAGAAAGTCTTCACAAGACTCTCCTTCTGTACCATAACAACAAGCGGCCCAACTTAATTCCTGATTCCTATCCATAACTTGACTTACTTCTTTCTCAATGACAATGCACCTTTCCTCCACTGCATCTAATCTTGAGTCTGATGAATTTTGCTTTTTCTCTACTGCATCTAATCTTGAATCTGCTGATTTTTGCTTCTGTTCCAAAGACTTAACAAGAATAGACAAACTCTTAATCGAGGCTACCAAATCAGGGTTTTCGGAATCTAGACTCATAAAATTACCTACTCAATTGTTGCCTCAACAGTTCAAAGATCGAGATTACATCTCTTTCACAAACATTGACAAAGACGTATAAATGCTTTGAGTACAAGCTTACCAGAGCAATCCTTGTTTTGAGTTATTAATCAGAAATTGTTTAACAGTAAATTTTCATAGATGATAAAAATTTATATTAATTGACAAGTCTTCACTGATATGTAGTGCGGCAAAAAAGGATATTTTTCATTTAATCACAGCATCACAGTTCAATTCTATGGGAGAGCTAGATTAGACATTAGTGTTTAATCGTACATAGTAATTGACTATGATTCAAAACCTTCTCTTTCAATAGCAAACCATTCATGATACAGAATTGCAAGGAAAAAATCTTCACCCTTGGGACGGTCACATACTGCCATAAAGCCAGAAAAGAAGGGGTCATCCTCGAAGGTTGTATCAGATAGAAACAGCGTTATAGATTTTTTATCCCCACTTAAAATAGACCGTAGTATAGTAATATTTGGGTGATGCGATTTATCTACAGGTATCAATACCGAATATCCCTCAATCTCTAGAAACTCTGGTTCTTCAAATCTCAAAACATCTTCCCAAGTTTCTGGCCCTTCGTGTTTCTCGATAATTCTGTCCCATCTAACTAACTTGATTTTTTCTAGAGCTTCTACAGATAAATCGGATAATTTCATTGCTGTCATTAATGAGAAAGATTAATGGCTAGTACAGCATGGCGCAAGTAACCATACCATTTTTATGTAGCACGCTGCGCGAACGCATAGAGACGCGAGCAAGATGCTCGCACTACGATGGTATTCCTATTTCCGCCGTTGGGTACTAGTATATAGGCGGACGAACAGTATTTACCTTGCAATTTAATAAAACACTATGATTAGTAGGCAAGCGACTTTGAAGCAGAAACTACATACGGCACGACAACTGTGGATTCGTTTAAGCTTATTTCCTTAACTGCTTGCCGCACCTTGCAGCATAGTTCTCTCCAATAAACTAGATTTCCTCGTCATACTTATATATTTATTATCTCGCTATATAAATAAAAAGCCGTGTTTTTCTCAATATAAATACTGAAACATGATTATTGGTGTTACAACTTTGACTTAAAAAAGGGTAAAGGTTCCTTTACCCCTCCCTATATTAATCCCGTCCAATCTAAAATGAATCAGCGTTGATATCAATAGTTTCAAGAAACTGCTTAGACTTAGCAATCGTAGACTTTTTAGTAGAAACTACTTTTTGAGATTGAGACTTTTCTACAATTTGTTGTCCAGTCAGATAATTCTGACTAGTCAAAGTCGAATCACCATTACCACGGTCAAAATCAAGGACATCTTTACCAATTAACACAAGTCGCTTAGAAGATTTATCTATCCAGAAACGATGTACAGTTTCACGAGCTAATCGAGAACCACTTAACTGAGATACTGTTATAACTCCTGATTTAATCTTAATACTCGTACCTGCTCCATCTGGGTTGCTCAGAAGTCCTGCACAGGTTGAACATAATAAGAATTTATTGGCAACTGCAAGACGCTGTAACTTTCCACCCGGTTGCTTAATCAAAACTACCATTGCACGGGCACGTTCGCTTTGCGTTCCGTTTTCGACTAATGTTAATACTGTATCTGGCTTTCTATCGCTATTAATATCTCCCTCTACCTGATCCTGAATCTTCCAACCTTTAGGTACAAAATCTTGAACGGTTTTTCCTTGGACTGGTACTAAATTTGGATTTATCGGTCGTACTGATTGAGCGATCGCTATTTCTGTAAACATCGAAGGCATTGTAGCCGATATTACAACTGCACTAACGAATAATCCTATATTTTTCCAGTTCATAGAAAATTTAATCCTAAAATACTTACTATATTTATACAGCTATATTTAAAAAATACGTGAAAACAGCTAGGTTTAGGAAGTTTAAATTTTCATTAAAATCGCAGCGCATTACACCAGATGAGATGGGGTGAATTACTTACCTCTTCCGTGTAATCGCTATCCATACTTACTTACAAAGGCAATGGGATTCCGAAAATAATCCCAACTTGAATATTTCTTTCAAGTTGGGATTTTTTGGATTTGTTCGGTAAAGTAACTTTCTTGGATCTGGAGTTGTTGAGCAATTTTTAATCCTGCTTCAAATGCTGTACGTGCTTGGGGATACTCTTTGCGCTGTACATACATTTGTCCAATTTGGTCGTAAGCATTCATTAAACCGTAGAAATTTCCGGCGATTTCTTCGGTTTGCAGCAAAATTTGACTTGTTTGCAAAGCTTCGTCAATTTGTCCTTGGGAACGATATAATGCAATCAATCTTTGTAAAGCTTCACCTGCACGAACGTACTGCTGCTGTTCCCAAGCGCTAGTATAAGCTTCTTGATAGTTTTGAAATGCGTTTTGCAATAAACTGGGATTTTCTTTTGCTAACTTCTCGTAGTCGGATGCTAGAGCAATTTTCAATCCCGGTATTTGGGCTATATTATTGTCTTTTGCGTAGATATCAGCCAGTTTGCTGCGGATATTAACAGTTTGCTGCGGTATTCTTGCTTGTTCGTAAATATAAGCAAGTTGTTGTAAATATCCTACCTCGTTGACCCTTTCCCCTCTAGCTGATGCTAAACGCAATAATTCTTCATAAGTTGCCGCAGCTTTGACATAATCAAACCAACTCATCTGGATTGTACCAATAGTTGTGAGCGCTTGGATTTCTGCTGTTGAATTTTGCTGCTGCCTGACGCTAACTAAAATTTGGTTGTATACTTCGAGTGCCAGTTGAGGCGATCGCACTTTTTGATATGCTACTCCTAAAGCTTGCAATAATGCTAAATCTGTAACAGGTGACGATTTCTTGGGCTTTTGAATCGACTGTAGCCTTTGGGTAACATATTGCACCTGCGGACGTTCGTTATTGCGCCAAGCAATTTCGCCAACTTTAGATAGAGCCTCGACTTCAGCTAAACTTCCCAAATATCGCCGTAACCGTATTTCCCGATTCCAAGTACCAAATGCTGCGACTTTATCACCTGCTTGAAGTTTTGCAGCAGCATCTAAATTTAAGTTATCGAGTGCCCTTTCTAACTCTTGTTGTTCTTGAATTGTTAACGGTTGTTTATCGGGTTTTCGCGGTAACAACGGGTCAGGTGTGGTAATTTCCAAAGGGTTAGGAGGAAACTTATTGGGTTGCTGCGGTTTCTTAGTCTGTGCCAGTACTGCAGTACTCGATAACCATAACAAAAATGCAACAATAATACTAACGCGACGCATCATAATTTATCCCTTAGCTTTAACTATATATTGTTAATTGTCCTTTGTTGGTTGTCCTTCCCACTCAATACTGCTCGGTTAAGAAAATTCCAGAAACCCGAAACCTCGGAGAGACGCGATATATCGCGTCTCTACATCCTCGAAATCACTACGAAAAATCCTTAACCGAGTAGTATTGCCTTCCCACTAACAACTGACCACTGACCATTGACCACTAACAACTGACTCTTTTACATAGACGACATCAAATCAAAAATTCTCCTGCTACATTGGTTCCTAGAAGTTTTACAATATTTGGTATCAAATTCGATTTTGACAAACAGCACGATTATCCAAAATTGCTATAATGACAAACTCTACAGATATTGGCACTTTAGCCCGCTGGATGGCGGCAGATTTTAGCAATCAACAGCAAGCTTATGATAACCCACCTTTGTTTGCTCACATTCGCGTGTGCATCCGTCCCCTTCCCTTGGAAGTTTTATCGGGGGTAAGCTTATTTCTCGAACAAGCTTATGATTTTGCACTTACCCAACCTTACCGAATGCGGGTAATGAAGCTCATACCGATGGATGACCATATTGCGATCGAACATTATACGCTCAATAACGAGCAAAATTTTTACGGAGCATCTCGTGATATTTCACGTTTAGTTTCTTTAACTCCCGACGACTTAAAAAAAATGCCCGGTTGCAACATGCTTGTCGAATGGACAGGGCACAGTTTCAAAGGTAAAGTTGAACCAGGTAAAGGCTGCGTTGTGGTTCGTGACGGCAAACAAACTTACCTCGATAACGAATTTGAAATTGACGCAGAAAAATTCTTCAGTTTAGACAGGGGAAGAGATTTTGAAACCGACGAACATGCTTGGGGTTCGGTTGCGGGTGCATTTCACTTTGTCCGCAAGCATAATTATGCCTCGGAAGTGAAAATTTAGTCTTGAATGCAGGTGGGTACATGTGAGGAGAAAAATCACGGGTTTACCTACCTACTCTCAAAAACTTGAATTATAAATAAAATTCTGGTAAGATATAAAATCGTAGATGTGGCGGCGACATAGCCAAGTGGTAAGGCAGAGGTCTGCAAAACCTCCATCCCCCGGTTCAAATCCGGGTGTCGCCTTTGTTAATATTCCCTCGTTTTCGGCTCTAGAAGCACCATCCAGCTTCAACGGGCCGAATTTCAATTTGTTCCATTTTAGCCCAAACCACGTCGTATCAACCCACGAATTTTTTCCAAATTTATTCCAAGTTTTTGCTACCTTTTGGGAAGTCACATCCGACATTCTCAAAGCTTTTGTTTTTGATAACTGGGGTAAAACT
>JANNFJ010001174.1:0-5766 GCA_031379725.1 Calothrix sp. OTE_75_metabat_31 | reverse complement strand
CGACGTTTGATGTTATTTGATATTTCTGTACCCCGCAATGTCCATGCGGATGTCAACGAACTCGACCATGTTAAGGCATTCAACGTTGATGACTTAAAAGCGGTAGTCGCCCAAAACCAAGAAAGTCGCCGTAAAATGGCGCAAGAAGCCTTATGTTTATTAGAGCAGGAGGTTGAAGCATTCGATATTTGGTGGCGAAGTTTGGAGACTATTACCACCATTAGCTCTTTGCGGAATAAAATTGAAACTATCCGCGAGCAGGAATTAGAAAAAGCGTTATCGCGTTTGGGTTCGGAATTTGGCGACAAGCAGCAAGAAGTTATCGAAGCACTAACTAAGGGAATTGTCAATAAAATTTTACACGACCCAATGGTGCAACTACGTGCCCAACAAGATGTTGAAGCACGTCGTAAGTGTATGGAGACCCTGCAAATGCTGTTTAATTTAGATGTTGAGGAGCAATTTAGCTGAAACAGTAGAAGCCCCGCACTAGGCTGTTGACTTTGTGTGTTTTTAGGGGTAAAAGTTCATGCAGTTTTTGTGTCGCCTTTTGGACTGGAGGCAGAGCCTCCAGTCTAGGGTTCCCAGGCAGAGCCTGGGAACCAGTTAATGCATGAGCCAAAAACGGGTAAATTGCATCAAAGTCAACAGCCTAGCCCCGCACCATATTCGTACTCGAATTGGTGTCGGGATGAATACGAGTGAGTCATGGAGTCGATAGGTTTTATGCTTTGTGGCAAAGCCATAACAATAAATTCTATCGCACGACATACGAACAAAATATTTATTTTACTGGTATTCCTTTTGCCTCTGGTAGTGAATCAATCAACTCCTCCATTACTTGCGTTATTGTTTTATCCTTGACTACTGCGTATTCACGCAATTTGTTCATGCGTCTCTCAGATAACCTTATATCTACTCTTTTACTTTTCATAATTTGTTGTACAATTTCCGTACATTTATGCTATCATAATTTGTAAGGAGGTAAAACAAATGAGAACTTCATACCAGTACAAACTTAAACCGACGGCACAACAAATTATTGAGTTAGACAGATGGTTGTCTATGCTTCGGTCACAATATAATTATATGTTGGCAGACCGTTTTAACTGGTATGAAGCGAATCGATGTCCCATAAATGCTTGTCCGTTAATTTGCCATATTCCAGAACTGAGAGAACAACCGAACTTTTATAATCAAAAAGCGTCATTACCATACTTAAAAGCTGCCCGTCCTTGGTACAAAGATGTCTATTCTCAAGTACTTCAAGACGTAGCTAAAAGAGTTGAAAAGACTTTCGAGCGGTTTATAAAAGGAGATTATAATGGTAAACGTAGCGGTAGACCAAGATTCAAAGGAGAAGGGCAATACAAAACTTTCACTTATCCACAAGTTAAAGATGATTGCTTGCAAGGCAATCAAATAACCTTGCCTAAACTGGGTAAATTCAAAGTTGTTGTTCACCGAACAATCCCTGACGGGTTCAAGATTAAAACCGCTTCTGTAACTAAAAAAGCAGATGGGTTTTATATTACACTGAGCCTTGAAGATAAAACAGTACCAACAATTAAACCTGACTTTGATGTAAATAAAATTGTTGGGATTGACTTAGGACTTAAAAGCTTTTTAACTGATGATTGCGGTGTAGAAGTCCCAATACCTCAGCACTATCGTAAATCACAAAAACGATTAAGAAGACTTCAAAAACGTGTTTCACGCAGAAAAAAGGGTAGCAACGGACGAAAAAAAGCTATAAATCAAGTAGCAAGGCAACATAAAAAAGTTGCTGATAAACGCCGTGATTTTCATTTCAAAACTGCGAATAATCTGTTAAAAAATAATGATGTTGTTGCAGTCGAAGATTTGAATGTAAAAGGGCTTGCAAAAACACACCTTGCAAAATCTGTCTATGACGCTGGATGGTCGAGTTTTATATCAATACTGTCAAACAAAGCCGAGAATGCTGGTTTGTTGGTAATTGCTGTAAATCCATCTGGAACTAGTCAAGAATGTTCTAGCTGCGGGGTCAAAGTTCCCAAAAAGTTGTACGAACGTTGGCATTCTTGTCAATGTGGATGTGAACTAGACCGCGACCACAACGCAGCAATAAATATAAAGAAAAGGGCGGAGGGTCATCCCGTCCTCAAAAAGCCAAGAGCCTCCTAAGCGGTAGCCGGATTGTCTTGGAAGCCCCCATCATAGTGGTACTCCGCTTGATGGTGGGAGATGTCACTTAAACATAAATGCTCTTTACCGAAACCTGAATGTAGAGACGTTACATGTAACGTCTCTACATGGTCACCAGGTTCCATTTTTTATATATCTAGTTGTCGATTTCTAGCTTGTAATTTTAACATAGTTGTACATATCATCAACCATAAAAAACCGACTCCATAGCCAGCAATAATATCTGTAGGCCAATGTACTCCCAAATATAAACGACTACTACCAATTAGAACAATTAAAACTACTGCAAAAATATATATAAATGGCGTAAATCTAGGATAATGAAGTGTGAGTAAATAAGCTAATAATCCATATACCACCATTGAACCGAGTGCATGACCACTAGGGAAACTGTACGATGTTTCCGCAATCAAACGAGTCCAAAGTTCGGGACGGGGTTTACCAAAAAATAGCTTTAGCCCTGTATTGAGAATAGCCCCTCCGATAGATGCAATCGTGAAAATTTGTGCTTCTTGTCGGTAATGCCGCAACCAAAGTATGACTATACTAATTCCAACAATTGGAATAATCACTTCGCGGTCGCCAAATCGAGTTATTGTTAACATTACAGCGTCAAGACTAGGATTTGAAAATTGATGTATCCACAGCAATAGACTCGTATCAAATCCAAAAGCTTCTTTCTCTAAAACTTCATCGGCAAGTCTAGAAACGACAAACAAGACAAGCAAAGAACTCGCAAGTCCGACTACACCAATTGTGGCAGTTAAAGTAGCAATACGCGGATGTACCTTACGCAACCAAAAAGTAGCAAGTTTGCGAATCATAAAATCTCGGAATCTGGTTTGATTTTTTAATAAAGTTAAGTATTGTAGGGTGCGTTAGATGAAAGTCGTAACGCACCATTCTTAATTCTTCCACTTGTATAGATGATTCAGTATTTCGTTAGTTTTAGACGAAAGTTATAACGCACCATTTTTAATGGTTCGACCGTTTCTACTATATTCGCACATACAGGGAGCTTTACGCATCAATCTTGTAATATATAAATGACTCCAGATTGCTATAGCTACTGAGTCTGAAAATATTTAATACTATTGGTAGGTATACAGCAAATTACGTAAAGAAATATTAATAATCGTTGTTTTCTTGTCAAGTTTTTCTAAGAACAATTAATAAGAAACTTTTGTACTCTCTAATGGCAGTAATATTTATTCATAGTGCTTAACTTAATTTGAATTATTGAGATTTACTTAAAAAATATCAAATAGTTTTTATTTTGTGAATTCGCGTAGGAACAGTAATGCTTGATTGGAAAAAAAAGCTTTATTCTCAACTAATTCTGCTGCTGTTGGGGCTATACTTGCTTTTTAACCTCGTTTCGCACCTCACAGCAGAAATTTCCTGGTTTAACGAAGTCGGATATTTACAAGTTTTTTGGTTACGATTAAATACAAAATTTTGGTTATGGACAATTACGTTTTTAAGTGCTGCTGTTTTTTTACTTGCTAATTTGATAATTGCCAAACGGTTAAAATATGGGGAAAAGGAAAGAGGTGTTGAGGATAATATAAGTCCTTTTACTTATAAAAATACTACTGCTTCCACAGGGCTAAAATTACGCTTCCTTTTACCAGTTGTGGTAATTTTAAGCGTATTAGTAGGATTAATATTTATATATTTGGGTCAAGAAGTTGTCAAAGTCGCTTATCCGAGCAAATTACCTAGTAACACATTTGAATTTCCATTAAAATTTTCTAAGTGGTTGCAGCAAGTTTGGGTATTTTTTGATTTCAAGCAAATTTCTATACCTCCCCTACTAGGAGTTCTACTATTGGGGTTAACACCAATAATTTTGATATTTCATGAATCTAGTTTATATCTTCAAGCACTGTCGATTAGCGTGTTTTTAGCTTTTATTTTCTCAGCACATTGGGATAAGTTTTTACAATTTTTCCATGCTAAAAATTTTAATCTAACCGATCCATTATTCCACCACGATATTAGCTTCTACGTATTTTCACTGCCTATCTGGCAATTGATTGAATTGTACCTAACAGGAATCCTTTTATACAGCTTAGTCGCTGCGGCACTAATTTATCTGCGTTCGGCTAACAGTTTGAGTGAAGGAAGTTTCCCCGGCTTTTCAGTAACGCAACGCTTGCATTTAAATGCCTTAGCTTGCTTGCTTATGTTAAGTGTGGCACTACGGTACTGGTTATTGCGCTACTCATTGCTATACGAAAAACGCGGAGTCAATTATGGCGCAAGTTATACATCTGTAAAAATTCAGCTGCCGATTTACACGGTACTCACTTGGCTGGCAATTGCGATCGCAGTTTACCTGTGTCTGCGAACAATTATTTTGTACCAAGTAGCACAAAGAACTAAAACAATAGTACAAAAACAAACAATTTCTTCCCTTAAACTCATCCCCTACCCTCCCCATCTAGTTTATGCCCTTGCCGTATATATGACAGTTGCTGCTATTTCGGGTGAAATGCTTCCATCGCTAATTCAGCGTTTTCTGGTTCAACCAAACGAACTAGTGCAAGAACGTCCTTTTATTGAACGAACTATTGCTTTAACTCGACAAGCGTTTAATTTAACCGACATTGAGACGCAAACTTTTGCACCCCAAGGAACCTTAACTGCTGCTGATTTGCAAAGTAATGCCTTAACGATTAGCAATATTCGGCTTTGGGATACAAATCCGCTTTTGCGAACAAACCGACAATTGCAGCAAATCCGACCTTATTATAAATTCGCAGGTGCGGATATTGACCGCTATACGCTGAGGGAAGAAAAGGGGAATGTGAGGCAACAAACTATTATTGCAGCGCGAGAGTTAGATTATACAGGAGTGCCAGAGCAGGCAAAAACCTGGGTAAATGAACACTTAGTTTATACGCATGGCTATGGGTTTACCCTTAGTCCAGTTAATCAGGTTGGTTCGGGTGGTTTGCCCGATTATTATGTTAAAGATATTGGAGTCGAAGCAGGTAACGAAGGTTCGTTGCAGATATCGAGCGATCGCATTCGCAAAAGTATTCCGATTAATCGACCACGCATCTATTTTGGGGAAGTTGCCAACAATTATGTAATGACTTCTACGAAAACCAAGGAATTAGACTATCCTAGCGGTAATGATAACGTTTATAATGTTTACGACGGACGTGGGGGAATTCCCATTCCTTCGATGTGGCAGCGCTTACTGTTTGCCCAGTACCTCAAAGATTGGCAAATGTTGCTAACGCGCAATTTTACACCACAAACTAAACTATTATTTCGTCGCAATATTCAACAACGAGTCGAGGAAATTGCACCATTTTTACACTACGATAGCGACCCCTACTTAGTTGCCTCTGAGGGTGGGGGGACGACATTAACAGGTGAAAACACTTATCTGTACTGGATTATCGACGCTTACACAACAAGCGATCGCTATCCCTATTCAGATCCCGGTAATCAAGAATTTAATTACATCCGCAACTGTGTAAAAGTCGTAGTCGATGCTTACAACGGTGATGTTAACTTCTATGTTACAGATCCCAGCGACCCCATCATTACATCATTAAGCGC
>JANNFJ010001147.1:0-5345 GCA_031379725.1 Calothrix sp. OTE_75_metabat_31 | reverse complement strand
GTCTATCGGAAGGCACAGGTAACGACCGGGCGTTTGACGGAAGATGAAGTAGATATAGTTTTATCTGAGAAAAAGCAGTTAATCCGGCGCAATGGGATACTCGAATACATTGAAGAAGACGAAACCATTGACGCTGTAGGCGGATTAGAAGAATTGAAGAGGTGGTTAAAGCAGCGTTCTAACGCCTTTACCGAGAGAGCTAGAGAATACGGTTTACCACAGCCAAAAGGTATGTTAATTTTGGGTGTACCAGGATGCGGTAAGTCGCTCATAGCTAAAACCACTTCTCGATTGTGGGGTCTGCCACTGCTACGCTTAGATATGGGACGAGTGTATGATGGTTCGATGGTCGGTCGTTCAGAAGCAAACTTGCGAAACGCCCTCAAAACTGCCGAGTCGATTTCTCCAGCTATCTTGTTTATTGACGAGTTGGATAAATCCTTCGCTGGTAGCGGTGGTTCTGGCGATTCCGACGGTGGAACCTCAAACCGAATCTTTGGTTCATTCCTGACCTGGATGCAAGAGAAAAAATCTCCTGTATTCGTAATGGCAACAGCTAACCGCGTTGAGCGATTGCCTGGAGAGTTTTTGCGAAAAGGTCGTTTCGATGAAATATTCTTTGTCGATCTGCCAACTCCCGAAGAACGTCAAGATATCTTTACAATTCACTTGACAAAACGTCGTACCGACATCTCCCGCTTCGACCTTCCTCAATTATCGAAGATGTCCGATGGTTTTTCCGGGGCAGAAGTTGAACAAGCGATAGTCGCGGCAATGTACGAAGCATTTGCCCAAGACCGCGAGTTCACCCAATTAGATATTATTGCTGCACTTAAAGCCACACTTCCTTTGTCTCGAACGATGCAAGAGCAGGTCACTGCTCTGCGAGACTGGGCAAGACAGCGGGCTAGACCAGCAGCGTCTTCCATAGCTGAATATCAGCGAATGGAATTCTAAAAGCTTTCCTCTGCTACCACAGGGGGAAAGGCTAGCTTACAGCTAGCGCGAACAAAAAAGCCACAATCTACCAATTGCGGCTTGGACTGAACGAAACAAACGGAAACTATCTTCTCTTTTGGAGGAAACCCAAATGTCTCACTTTAGCACTCTTCGCACCAAAATCACCGACGCTGAAATCCTCAAAGCTTCTTTGCGTGACCTTGGCATCTCCGTTAAGACCGAAGCTGATGTTCGCGGTTACAACGGTCAGCGCGTTCGCTCTGATATCGTTGCAGTTCTTGAAGGCGAATATGACTTGGGTTGGTCTCGCAACAGCGATGGTTCTTTTGACCTGATCGCAGACCTCTGGGGCGTCGCTAAAAAGCACAATCAAACCGAGTTGATCAATTCGATCAACCAAAAATACGCAGTTAACAAAACATTGTCAGAAGTTAAGCAACGCGGTTTGCAAAATGCCAATGTCAAGTTGGTATTGCAATAATAATTAAGAGCGCGTTCCCTAATTCTGCACGGGTTGACTAGCAATAATAGCGGTTAGCCCGCTTTTTTACCAGGACTGAGATTTATCTCAGTCCATATTTTTTTAGTTAATAATTATAAGTCAATTTTTAGTTGTTAATTTACGACTAAATCCTAACCGCGAACGATTAACTCTTTACTCTTCACTAAAGTTAGCATTTCTTTACGCTCGCTGTCGGTCGTCTATGATTCACTTGCAAAATTTTTGATAGCTCAAGTTTTAGCAACAAGTAATAAGATTTTTGTAATATCAAGTACATTGTAGAATTTCAACTTGATATACTTAGATTATTTCGCTTCGTCTAATGCCCGACAAGGATTGTAAATCCACAAGTTGGATAGCAAAAATCCATATTTATTGGATTGATATTTACGAGCTTTTGACTTCGATAATAAATACTTCTACTACTTTTTCTAAGATACAAGGTTGGGTGGATCTGAGCGTAACCCAACATTTTATTTGGGTCGAGTTATGCGATCGCTAATATTGTATGTCAAAACTTTTAATGGGTTACTAGATCCCCTTAGAGGATACTGTTGGCGAATGATAGGTCTGACCCCTCTTCACCAAAAAACTCTCGTAGGGGCGGGGTTACCCCGCCCTACAATCTTGTGGAATAACGCAAAATTATTATGCAAGGGCTATTACCCCTAATCGACTTCACTCATAATCTCTTCAATATTATGAATGCTGTTTCAGAGGATGTTTTAATAGTATAGTTTTTGTCATGCTGAACGGAGCGATAGCGCAGTGAAGCATCTCAAAAATATACGGCAAGTCGAGATTCTAAGCGCAAAGCGCACGCTACGCGAACACTTCACTTCGTTTCGTTCAGAATGACAAATTATAAGAAAAGCTTTATCATCCTTGGCTGAAGCAACCCACTGATGAATTAACAATACTCGTGGGAATACTAAGAATAAGCTTATCGTAATAAATAAATATGGTTAATTATTTTACTCAAAAACCAGACCCATACCTGTTTAAGGGAGGAAATGCTTCCGAATACGAAGTTTTTGTCGGCAAAGCGGGTACTTGGTGTACCCGACATATAACAAGCAAGGAAACAATTCAATCAGTTCAACCGGAGAATGATATGTTCGGTATTGCAAATCTGGGATTAAATATACTCAATCTTGGTGTTGGTATTTATAATGCTTTTCAACTTCGTAAAGTTGGAAAAAAGCTAGACCAAGTTCATGATGATATTCAAACGGGATTTGATAAATTAGAAGATAAGCTAAACCGTAGCCACGAATATATTCAATCGGGATTTGATAAATTAGAAGATAAACTAGACCGTAACCACGAATATATTCAATCTTGTTTTAATAGTATTTATCATGCCTTAATAGTTCAGCATCGTACACTTGAGCTACTAGTATCGAATCAGAATAATATTGCCAAACAAATGGATATCCTCCGAAAGGAGATGCATACAGGTTTTCAAAATGTTATTGAAGAAGTTAAAGATGTAGAAGCACGTAGAAGACGAGAAGAATTTGAAACTCGAACTTTTAAAGTTTTGAAAGCATACGAAAGATTTACTTATTTGCTACCTGAACTTACAGAAGCTAATCAATTAATCGAAAGAGCAGAAGATTTAGAAGCTTGGTTGCGAAGTCAATTGAACCGAATCAATTTAGGACAACCTGAAAGATTACCATTGATGGTAGCTCTTGCTTTCAGTGTTCGAGCAAAAGCTGACGCATTTGAAGCAAAAGAGGGTGAGTATATCAATTTTGCAATAAAAGAGATTAAATTGTTAATTGATGATATCCGTAATGAAGTCAATGCATTTTGCGAAGGACGTACCTTATATGAACTTGGTGTAGAAATGCCAGAAATTATCTATCAGTATGCTTTGTTAAATCGTAGCCTTCGTAAAGGTATTGAATGCCAAAAACAAATTGAATTTGAAAGTTTGTTTTCTGAGAATGAGGTAACTTGGGATGATTCGATGCAGGAGCTAAGAGAGCTATTTCAAGCGAATCCTGAAAATACAGAAATAATTTATAGCTCATCGTACAAAATCGCTTTAGAGACTCTCACTGATTATGATTGGTATATCGGGTTTTCAGGAAAAGATCGATTAACATTCAGCGTACATTCTTGCCCTTCAATCCCACTAAAAGATATTTTGGAAACAATTGGTCATCCAGCCCCTACGACTATAGCAATCGAAAAAACTGCTATAAATAAACTTATGAGTTTTGCTCTTCCTAATGTTAAGGAGGAAGTTTCACAATTAATACAATCTGAATTTCAGTTGGATAAAACACCTTTACTTGGGAGCAAAGCGAAAAAGCTGGACGGAAAAATTTAGGCGATCGCACTCCAAAAAACTCTAGCATGTTCTCTAATTCCTTTTTCAGTACTTGACGGTTAAGGATAGTCGAGGGGGCTAAAAACCCGGATTCTTCAAGAATCCGGGTTTCTAATTTCCTCAAAACTTACGTAGTGTTGCTTCCTCTTTTGCTTCTTCATCGATAAAGCTAGATTTCCCTCTCTATAAATCGTATAAATCTCTGAACCAGTTTACAAACATTTGTGCTTTATGATGTTGCGGATTCATCTTGCCTGTCATTGTATTTGTTAAGACAGGCGAGATGCCAATATACGGATTATTTATTCTTTGGATGACTTTGATCTCAAATTTTAAATTCCTCGAAAAAATGCACCCCATACATGGGATGCTGGTTGATTGATAGCTATTGATTGCAGATGTCTGTTATTTCAGTTACAGTTACGGTTCCCGCGACAACAGCCAATTTAGGTGCTGGGTTTGATTGCATTGGTGCGGCACTAACCCTTGGTAACGAGTTTAAATTTACTTGCCTCGACGAAGGCAAAACCCAAATTACCGTTACGGGTGCGGAAGCAGCACGGGTTGATACCGATGAAAATAATCTGCTTTACCAAGCATTTTTGAAGTTATATCAATATATAGAGCAAACACCACCACCTGTCGAGATTGAAATTAAGTTAGGTGTACCCCTAGCAAGGGGGTTGGGAAGTTCGGCAACGGCCATTGTCGGGGGATTAGTTGGTGCAAATGTTCTTGCTGGTGAACCTTTGAGTCAGTCGCAGGTGATGGACTTGGCTATATCAATGGAAGGACACCCCGATAATGTTGTGCCAGCGCTAATTGGTGGCTGTCGTCTTGCTGCTACAAGTGCGGATGGTTGGGAAATTTGCGATATTCCTTGGCATGAAAGCATTGTACCTGTGGTGGCAATTCCCGATTTTGAGGTTTCCACAAAAGAAGCACGCAGCGTCCTGCCAACCGAAATCAGTCGTGCAGATGCTATTTTCAACATTGCCCATTTGGGGTTACTGTTACGCGGCTTGGAAACTGGCAAGCAAAGTTGGCTGCAAGCTTCTTTGCAAGATAAATTACATCAACCTTACAGAAAATCACTGATTAAAGGATATGATGCTGTGAGCGATGCAGCTATTGGTGCGGGTGCTTACGGCATGGTTATTAGTGGTGCCGGCCCAACATTGCTAGCATTAACCGATACAGCATATGCCTCCGAGGTTGTGACAGCAATGGCTCAAGCATGGCAAAAATTAGGCGTTAACGCACAAGTGCGATCGCTCGCCATCGACAACAACGGCGCAAGAATAATTACGGTGAATAAAAACTCCTAACACCAACAATTTCTGTACGGGCGGGTTCTAGCGACATACTAAACGGGTACGAAAAATATTGCAGGTTTAGTAGCTTGGGCAGTGCGAAATGGAATTGTGTAGTGAAATATTAGAGGACAATCTCTAACTTTGTATTTTAGAAATCAATTATTTTTTAATACGAAATGCAAGCAAATTTTATAGAAGAACTTCGTTGGCGTGGAATGTTGCA
>JANNFJ010001138.1:0-1724 GCA_031379725.1 Calothrix sp. OTE_75_metabat_31 | reverse complement strand
ATCAACGGTGGCAATTAATAGTGCGGGTAAACGACGGTAAATTTCTTCGTCTACCACAAGGATGGGTAAACCTTCATCTTTCGATTGTTTGCGGCTAAATAAACATTTTCCCAGCAAATCACCACAGTAAACTAAAGTCCTTCCCCGTCCTTTACTAACAGTCTCCACTTCGATATGTTTGCCGGGGTCAATTTTAGTACCGCACCAAGGGCAATTAGTTAGCTGATGCGGTGAACCACTGCCACTTGGTAAGTATTGTCCCCGTGCTTGTTTGCAAAATTCATCACTTTGTTCGGTATGGTTGGGAGTAGTGCGTTGACCAACCCATAACCCAATGCGGAAGGGTTCTTGACCCCATATTTGCGGATTTTCCCGACGTAACGCTTCGCAGGCACAAATTAAAGTTGTAGCGCGTTGAAATTGCTGTAAAGTTAGTAAGCGTAGGGTATAGCGCATTAAAACTGCAACTCCGGATTCTCCCGAACGTCCGGCAATGATTCCTTGCAACCTTCGCAAACCAATTGTATAAGCAGTTAAACCTAAATAAGCTTCTGTTTTGCCTCCACCTGTGGGGAACCAAAGTAAATCGGCAATTGCATCGGTTTCGTGACTGCGGTCGGGGTGATGTAAGTCGGTAATGCTGGGTAAATTGAGTAAAATAAACGCTAATTGGAAAGGAAACCAGGTAGGGTTGGGAATTAGGTCAATATCTACCGTTTTACCTTGCCGTATCTGTTCCGAGTATATCGAACGAAGACGCTGTAAGTGCATTGCTTGGTTCATAAATCGGAATGCATCCGCTGCTTTTTCATCGGTTTGCAGCAGCGTCAATCCTGACTGGATGCGTTGTAAGGTAGTATTGCAGTTTGCGATCGCACGAGTCGCAACATCTTGGTAATCTGCTAATCCTTCATCAGGATGGGTCATCCGTTGTGTTTCTTGCTGAATCCAAATTTGGTATGCTGTCACCAAGGGATTGAGTTTAGTTGCGAAATCAGCAGTCGCAGTTTCCCCTAGTTCTTTCATATCCAAAACTAAACCTGCTAATTCGGGAATTTCCGCAGCATTTGGTGGAGAAGTTCTCGGAACCTCATATCGAGGAATAAAAGTAGTTTCTAATTTGACCGCATTTTCCCCCACTCCCCTAACTGCATGGACACTAACACCATGTCCAATGGCAAATTCAACATGCTTGCGGTAAAGCATTGCCATTGATTTTTCTTCAGCGTAGATTACTGGGTCAAGTTTACCAGCAATACGGGGTTGTTGACGCTTGAGGAAAATATCCGGATGCAGAGAATCTGCGGATGTGACGCTTAATTCTGGTTGAAATAACCATGCTTCATCCCTTTTTCGGTCGGGTTCTTTCTGTCCGTTGATTAAAAATAGACTAACAATCCAATCTCCATTACTTGCAGCACGAATTTTTCCTTGCACCTGAACTTGAGGATATTCAGGATTGATGACCCAATTCGCAATTTCTCCATTAATCAAAGGTATAGGGTCTGAAATTCCCCGAATTTGCTGGCGTTTCCAAACAGTTTTCGGGCTATTATCTAATTTAGTAATATATCCGCTCTTTCCACGCATATACAGTCCCCAACCTGCACCTATTTGTAATGCTTTTGCTTGACCACTCACGCAAAAAGTCATTCCAAAGGAAGCAGGAAACATAGTTTCGGCAGGTGGAACGCTCACTTCTGTAGTACCATCTTCGGTAGTAC
>JANNFJ010001137.1:0-4007 GCA_031379725.1 Calothrix sp. OTE_75_metabat_31 | reverse complement strand
CCACTTTAGAAAATCCAGAACCACCTCACCAAGGTAGAAATCCACGTTTACCCTCAAAAAAAACAAATCCTAGATTATTGGAAGAGTATTGTGCAGGTGGAGAATTAGTTACACAAACAAAATCGAGTCGAAGTTTAACGGTAAATTCTCGAAAATCTGGTAAAATATATATTCCCAAAATAAATACATCGAAAATTTCAGTTTTCGACAATCGTAGTAACAATAATCTAGATATAGATAACCAAATCGAATTTACCACCCAACCTGAAAATACCAACTTTATCGAAATCAACGCAAGTACAGTTGGATATGACAAACACCCATTAGAGTTAGCTTTGGAATGGTTGGATAATTTGATGCTGTGGTTGGAAGATAAATTGGTGAAAATAATTCGATTTTTAAGAAGAAGGGTGTAGTCCGTGTGGAGTAGTGAGTATAGCAATACTACGTAGGTTTTGGATAATTTTAGTCCGTAGAGATGTTACATGTAACGTCTCTACGGGGGTTTACGAGTTTGCGATTTGTTATCCCTTGCAGTAGTGGGGAGTAGAGGAGGTGAGGAGGTGAGGAGGTGGGGAGATCAGGAACAGTTTGAAAAGATTCTTTTTTCTCTCCCCTTTTCCCCCTTCCTCGCCTCTTCTCCCCACACCCTTATCTCTGTTCGACTCCACCAACAACAGGTTTAACCTCATTGCGGTCAGAAAAAGGATCGGTTCCACCAGTCCAATTAAAGTCACTAATGCGGAAACTAATACCACCTAATTCTTGAATCGGGTTGTATCGTAAAGTTACCCCATAGGTACCACGACTGAACTCAACCGAATATTCAGTACTAATGCGTTGACTCGGGTCCAAATTAATGGAAGTTTGGAAACCAAAACGAAACGGCCCGTAAACTTGCTGAACAATACCCAGGTTAAGAACTTTATTATCAACCGAACGGTCGAATAAAAATGGAGATAATCCGTTATTTAAACCTTGGGAATAACTAACCTGAAACCCTGTATAATCCAAAAACGGTTTAGAAAAATTACCAATTTGCCCTCTTAAACCCACAGTACCAAACAAAGTATTCTGGGAATCACCATTACTGTAATAACTTGTTGTCCCATTAATCTCTCCAAAACCATTCAAATAGGGTACAACCGGATTTGCCGTGTATCGCAATCCTTGAGTTGGTGTCGGTGGTAAAGCTTTTCCACTCCATAGGGGAATATCACCAGAAAGTTTGAGATTACCTTGGAGACGACCTAAAGAAATACGGTCATTTTCTCGATTAACCTCAAGTAGGTCGAGACGGTCGGTATTAGCATTAATATATTGGGCCCCAACTTGATAGCTGAGATTCAAACCACTTTTACCCAAAGGAATCACAGGGGAAAGAAGTACACCCCCCAAACTGCTTTGCACTCGTTGGAAACCCAGCGAACCATTGTAAAGGCGATCACGGTAAATGTATTCTAAATTTAAGATGTGGGGATTTTGCGAACCTAAAGCTTGTTGATACCGTAAACTTGCCCTAAGACTATCTTCAATCTTACTCAAATCGAGATTTTCAAAGGTAGCAACACCTTCAACCCGACTTTGGGGACTCAAAACGGCATTAATTCGAGATTTTAAACCAAATAGCGAAGCAAAATTATTACTACCACCGCTAATTGCTTTCTGAACAAAAAACTGAGGTGTAATACTCCAACGTGCCGTGTCACTATTGAGCAATTCAAAACCACGCTCAACAAATATACCACCTCGCACATCCCCGTCAAAACCAATCGAGCCGAATACAGGTGTAGCATCCCTTTCTCTTCGGTCAATCACTCTCGAAGCAATGGGAATCGGAATAGTTGTCTTTTGGTCAAATACTAACCGTTGTCCGGAAGTTTCAATCCGGTCGCGCAAAGGTGCCTCTCGAGTCAAAGTTAACTTATCGGCACGAATTTGCAATTCAGGAGGGGAAAAGGGGTCATTTGTCAACCGTACATCTCTAGCTTGTAAACCACGTGGATAAAAATCTACACGTGCAGCTTCAAACCGAATCCGTCGCACTTGTCCGCCTGCTTTCGGCTGCTGAATGTTACGTGCATCCGCTTGCCCACCAAGATTAACATCAATACCTCCGGGACTACCAACACCTGTTAATGGTTGACTTTGACGAATGCGATCGCTCAAAGGTTGCCTCTGTACTCCTACGGTGGCACTTGGCGTACCAGGTGCTTGAAATGCTAAATCGGTACCCGCAGTCGGAATAAAAATCTCACCGCTACCCTGCTCTAATTGCCCATCATCTTGAATAAAATTATACGTGAACTTCTGCCCGCGCAATACTTGGTCGCCCCTTGTCAGTGCCACATTCCCATCACCCACGGCAATCAAGTTGTCTAAATTCACCTGCAAACGGTCAGCATCAACCACCGACCCATCAAACCGCACAATCACATTACCTTCGGCAGTTACGACCCGTCGCTGTTCGTCGTATTCCTGGCGGTCGGAAACAATTTCGATAACTCGTCGGGTTGTTGCAGGTGGTTGGGGTTGTGTCTGTTGTGTTGGTTGTGGAGTTGGATTTGGTGAAGGGACGAATTCAACTCCAGTTTGATTCGACTGTGCGAGGGGGGCATTTAGCGATGTGCGCGATTTAAATTCGATTGTTGAGGGGGCAGGTTGCTGACCTTGGGCATTAAATTTTACTTGAATTGGTTGCCCAGTTGAAGGGAAAGTAGCATTAATAGGATTTTCAGCTTTATTTTGCTTCGCTGATTGAGTAATTTTTTTGACTAATATTTCGGCTTGGGGTTGTGATAAATTTCGGCTTTTTGTAACAATTGGAGTTACTTCTTTGCTTTGCTGTATGGGTGGAAATACTGTTTTTTGACTATTCTTTTCTTGTGATGGATAACCAATACTCAGCCCTTCCCCTAAACTTGCGGCACTTTTACTTACAGTTTCGGGTGTAAATTCGGGTGGCAATTTTTCAGGTTGAGTTGCTTTTGCTGGAGTTGGGGCAACAAGTTGTTGGTTGAAGCTACTACCATTATTTACAACAATAACAACAGGTTCTGAGTTGCTACTCGCTGTGATGTTGGGTTTTGCAGCTTTTATATCGAGAATAACGGGCTTTGGGGGCAGGGAAACAGGATGAAGCATATAGCAGCAAAACTAAGCTTGTAGACAGCCAATTGTTAGTCGGAAGGACTGTATTAATTAGCCTTCCGACTTGAGAGCCTAGCTTGTGGCGAACTGCCCTATTATTGAGACAGTCCCGTAGGCGGTATACCAACTTTATTTACTATGATGCATTTGGTAGTGCAATCATTTTCAAAAAAAAGTAAGTATCTTATTTCTTCCGCCTTCCGGCAACCTCAGATGATTAGCCGAGCTTTTACTCGAAGTCCCGACGACCGGGGTTACGAGATGGGTCGTTCGACAAAAATCCGAAGAAGAAGAGTAAACAGAAGAAAGCAACAACTATATAAACGACGATTTTTAAAGTTACCATTGGGGATGTATCCTTTGAGTATGAGATAGCTTAATTGTGCCTGCAATTGCAGAAACGATAGCTTCTTTATATTACCCAAATTTTTACCCCTTTTTGTGATGTCGTCAGCGGTCATTAGTCAGTTGTCATTACAAACAACTACAGACTAGGTACAAATAACCCTTGACAAAATTTAAAATGACTACTAACAAAATATAAATGGCTCTTGACAAATCACCCTAATTATAGTGACGTTAATTTCTGTTTTTAGTTTCCATGCGATACTACGAGCGAAATTGCTAACGCTCAATATCTATTAATAAAAGCCTATATCGGCAAAATAACTCAAGTAGTTAGCGCTACTTGAGCTTAAATATTTTTATTGCGGCAGTCAGAATCCGGGCTTCTAAGAGAAGCCCGGATTTTAGTCCTGACGATAAACCACTAAGAGTAAACCAAGAAATAAACTCACCCGTAGCAATACTGCAAGGGATAGCAAATTACGAAGCGTGAAACCCCTGTAGAGACGTTA
>JANNFJ010001133.1:0-19547 GCA_031379725.1 Calothrix sp. OTE_75_metabat_31 | reverse complement strand
TGTCAATTTTCTGCACCGCAATAAAAAGTTCTAGCGGATAGCCAATTTAATTCTAGATAAACGTTTCTAGAGGATAAAGCACCATTTTCGCGATTAAGAAATTTAGAACCGCGATCGCTGCAAGAAACGACTCCTTATATTGAAGTCGTATCGAGTTCGAGTGGTAGTTTGTATTGTTATTTGAAAAACGTAAAACTAAAATCTGGCTTGACTGCATCTTACCCTCCTGTAGACGGCGTGCGTGAGTCAGATAATATTAACCATTGGTACTGGGGTTACAACTACAAAGTTTCAGAGCAGGGAGAATGGAAATCAAAATCTCTTAGCGTTTCTAGAAACAAAGTCTGCACGGTAAGACTTCTGATTGAGAGTAATGCTCCAATTGTTGCAATTAAAGACTTTATTAAAGCTCTAGAGGATAGTCAGTCAATTTCTAGAGAAATTCTAGAGGAAAAAGCACCTCATTCTCTAGAAAAATTTTCTGCTAGTGGCAGTTTGTATCGCTACCTCAAACATAAGAAATTAAAGTCAGGAGCGATCGCTTCCTACCCTGCTATTGATGGTGTACGCGACCCAGATAATTCGTCGCACTGGTATTGGGGGTACTCGTATGAGGTTTTAGAGAATGGGAAATGGAAAGGGCGATCGCTTTCGGTTCCAAAAAGTAAAGTTTTGGCAGTACGGGCAATGATTAATAATCACAAAAGCGTGTGTGAAATTAAGGCTTTTATCGAGTAAGTAACTAGCACTCATCGTGAGTATGGCGAGGGCAGTGGTAATCTGTCATGGGGCTATCATCACATGGGAGATGATGTCGGGTTGATTCCTTAATTAGGTGATAGTTTTTATATTAGTAACTATGGTAGTGATTAAACAGTTCTGCCAAGTATTAGCTTTTGGACTCGATAACATTTACTGCAAAACTTTGGTAGGCACTGCCCATTTGTTTTGCCATTGAGTCAGGAAAGACATGAAAATCTCCAACTTTCAAAGCTTCGACGATCGCGTCCGCAACTAATATTGGTGGTTCAGCAATCTCAGTTAAACCTGCCGCATCGCCCATATCTGTGGCGATCGGTCCAGGATGAACGCTCAAGACAATCGTACCTTGCTCGCTTAATGATTCGCGTAATGCTTGGGTAATTGAATAGGCAGCTGCTTTTGAGGCACAGTAAGTAAAAGAGGTAGAGAAAGATTTTAGGGAAGCGATAGAGTTGAGTTGAATAAAGACACCGCCGCCATTGGCTTTAAGCACTGGGGCGAACGCCTGTGCCATATTGATTAAGCCATATACGTTGATATTCATTAAAAATTCGAGTGAGGCGATCGCATCGGGCGCTAGGGGAAGCCCGCTCTTAAAGACTCCCGCATTGTTGACAACTACCTGGACATCTGTGGCTGTTCCCGCAGCAGCAGCAATCGATTGGGGATCGGCTAAATCGACCTGAATCGGTACTACTTGCTCGGTATATTTTTCAACTAGCCCAGCGGCACTGTCTAATGTACGAACAGCGGCATAGACCTTAGCAACGCCGCGTTCGATAAAAGACTCAACCAGTGCCTTACCAATACCACGATTTGCGCCCGTAATGAGAATGATTTTGTCTTTGATATCGTAGTTCAATTAAATTTCTCCTAAACAGTAGGTAAGAATAATTAGATATTGAACGTTTGTTCTAAACTCTTTTAAAACAAACGCTATGAGGAATCAACCCGAACTATGTGCTGTCTGGAGACACGTTGTAAACAAATGTTGTAACGTGTCACTGCCGAACTTCTATATCTTACCCATAAATATGTATAACTCGATCCAATCTTTAACTACAGAATGAGATTAATTTTAAATTATCATCATATGGGAGATGATGGTCGGATTGAATCATTAATCAGGTGATAGTTTTTTATAAATTACTAAGCGATTGCTCAAAGCTAATCCGAAGTGCTATATTCGCGCATCGGCTGCTACCCCAAGTGCAACATGTATGTAACGAATACAGCACTTCCGGCTATTACACAATACAGTTTTTCTCCTTATCCCTCTCCTACCCATAGTTTTCAGCTTTAAGTGTGTACCTCATAGCTGCCGGAAGTGCTGTAAGCTGCTAATGCTCAGTTACTAAAAGCATTCTTTCTGTCATTTGATTTTTTATTTTCATAGTCTGACATATCTATATAAATCTGCAAATATCTTTTTTATTTTAAATTCTACTTCATCGATATGGAATAAATAATAACCGACTGCTTGTCAGTTCGCTATTCAATTTAACCCAATTTTACAGAAGTACCTGAATTCATGGAATTTAGCATAGTTAATTAAAATCCCTATTTTCAAATTAAAAAATAGCTAATTTAACAGAATTTTGTATTCTAAAAGATATAAAATAATAAAAATAAAGGCATGTTTGATTTATCAAAAATAGAATTGGGGTGAGGTAAATTGGTTTTAATTATACGCGATCGCGCAACTAAAGAACAATTAGATGTAATGCTTGAAGCGTTTGGAATATTTATTAAAATAGCAGTAGATATCGAACGCAAAATTTTAGCTGGTGGTGGCGAACGCCACTATGAATGCGAACAAGAATTGCTTAAAGACGGTAGCAAACAAAAAGACCTTTGGGGTGCTGATTGGTATCCTTACACGCGGGAAATGGCTTTTGAGTCAATTATTAATATTCGTCCGAGTCAGAACAATCGTACTATGATAGTAAAGTCTCTCATCCTTCAGGAAAAAATTACTGTCATTACCGAGCGATTACTAGGAGAGTACAATGGCTAACTGGAGCGCAATTGAAGCAAGTTTCTTACGACAATCCCACCCCCAACAGTTGGGAGAATTGGCAAGCTCTTTGGCACGCCTCAAATCCTGGAGTCAAAAAAAAGCTAGCCGTGAAATTGTTCCGGTATTGCTACAAGAAAACCTCTTGTATGTCAGGTTAATACAAAAACACAACAATATTGCCCAATTAAGTCAAATCCAAGACCAGCTTATTGAATGGCAACAAAATTGGTCGAGTATTTGCTCTAACCCAACTGATGTTGCTAACCTTGCCTCGGTTGCCGCTACTTGGTCGGATCGATTGTTGGATATGTCAGGCTTACTAGTTGCAGCAGAGTCAATGTCTGCTTAGTTCTATATATTAATTGCTTGATGTTTTGCGTTAATTAAAAGCGATCGCCTAATCGTTTTAAATGCACAGTTCTTGGTACAATTGCCCTAGTCATAAAATTAAGTTAATGTTATGTTTAAAGGATTTGGAGCCAAGCCACTAAAAAAGGATAAGTTAGTCGAACTTGTAGTTCGCCATTGCCAGCGGCGCTGCCCAGAGAAACTTGATGAAATTTTCGATGCTCTGCCAGTCGGACGCACTCCAATCGAACATCAACGTATTGCTGAAAAATTGCTTGAGCTTTCTATTGCTGCGTTGAGCAACGATATCGAATCAACCTGTTGGTTTTGTGCGTACTTTGCAGGGGAAATCAACTGTGTTGAAGATAATGATAAACAGGGACAGATAGAAAAGTTATCTAAAGTTTTAATTAGATCGGGGATGCAGCCATTTATTGATTTTGTCCCTTACCCCGGTTGCCGCATCATCATTGCCAGTACTGAGAAATTTAAGACGCTACCTGTAAATGTTCAACAAGCAATGCAGCAGTTTTACAAAATGAGCGAAACTAGCGCTGAAGAAGCACAACTTATTAATGATGCAATTATTTCAGAATTGATGGTGACAATTGAGGAGTAGTAAATAGCTAAGAAAGCGGCAAAAAATAAAATACGTAATGAAACATAAACTTACCTAAAGCCCTAATCATTAAAACATTAAAGATATGACAATTATTTATCCAGGAATTTGCTGTGCCATTTGTCCAAAAGTTATTAGCGACGAATTACTGCGCGATAACGATTATGTCGCAACTACGCATTTTGTCGGCGATCCTAGTCATGAGTTATGGAGTTTTTCCGATACAGCTATGCATAAGGATTGCTTTATGGCTTGGAATAAACGTGTCGAGTTTATTCAACTTTACAACGACACAATAAGAAAGTTCACTTGCAGTAACGGAATATACCACCATATGAGAGATGATGGTCAGGTTGAATTCTTAATAAGGTAATACCTATATTAGGGCGATCGCGGTTGGCTATTAAAAATGGTACAAACCCACGCAACGAATGGCACGGCTATGTCTACGACGGGCTACGCTCTTTCCACTCAAATAGATCGCTTCTGCGGAGTCACTGTACGCGATCGCAAAGGTAGAAGCATTTCGAGCAATGCGCGTGCCAGTTTCAGATAATCAAACATTACCCTTAGATGGATGCCTAAGCCAGAAGGTCGCCCCCCTGACTCGGCTACAAAACCGTGCGTGAATTGTTAAATTCACACGGCTCCTCAGTAACTAGGTATTTGTCACGTATACCTCATGAGAACAAAAGGTTAGAAAGGATTAGAGTTAAAGTAATCCTCATCTATTTCTTGAACGCATACAGCATCTTTATCTGTTGCTGTTTTAGCATCGTGGCAATGTCCGTGGAGTAATTGAAGGTTTTCGTATCTATCCTTACCGCCTTTTGAGCGAGGGATTTTGTGGTCGATTTCCATCAAATCTCCGTCGTGAAAAAACAGTCCGCAATGGGCACACTTTCCTTTTTGCATCTTCAAGAGTGTTGCCACCCTCGTTGGGGCTTCAGGATGTTTGCCCATTCTAGAACTCCAATAAACCCAATCTCCATCAAACGGGCTACGAGAACCTTGCACTTGTATGTGTCTCACTACTTGAGTTTCTCGGTGCTTTAGTAAACGAATTTTCTGCTTATGGGGTTTGAATACCCAATTATCCAACCCTACGGTTTGCCAGTATTTTTGACAACTCCATCGAGAAGATTTATTGGGATGACGATGTTCCGCCCATGCTTTTAGCTGGCTGAATAACGTTGTATCAGCCTGATTAAATATGCGTTTGCTGACGACACATGAGTAGTAGTTTGTCCATCCACGGATGACAGGATTTAAGTGGGCAATTAAATCAGATTGTGGTGCTGACTTGTGCCTATCAATCAGTTTTCCTATCTTCTGCATGTGTGCTTTCAGCTTTGTTTTGCTTGGGGTAATCAGTGTTTTGTAACCAAGTAATTTTCCATTTGAGCTTTTACCACTGTGATATTTTCCTACAGGAAACTGTCGAACGGTGAAGCCCAAAAAGTCAAAACCAGTGTTACCTTCATACTCATTAAGAGTATGAGATATTCGGGTTTTACTTGGTTTCAATTCCAGCCCCAATTCGCTTAACCACTCTGTAATAATCTGCTGGCATCTTTGGATAATGGAAAGGTCTTTATGCATAATGATAAAATCATCTGCAAATCGAATTAGACTTATTGCATTACGATTAGCCGTTTTACCTCCAGGTAAAGTTTCTGCAACTTGTTTAATTCTATTTTCCATGCCGTGGAGGGCTATATTCGCTAATAATGGCGAAATCGTGCCTCCTTGTGGCACACCCATTAATGTTGTATTGTCAGATTTCTCCCTTAAATTATATTCAGAGAAATCAATCACTCCCGCTTTCAACCATGCTCGAATTTGTCGGCAGATGGTGGGAAATGTATTTAATTTTGACAGCAGAACATTATGATTAATTTTGTCAAAACATTTCGCAATATCGGCATCCAACACATATTTAGGTTTGAACTTAATAATGTTGAAAATTGCCTTAATCGCATCATGGGCATTTCTTCCTGGTCGGAAGCCGAAGGAGTTTGGCTCGAAGCGAGCTTCCCATTCAGGTTCCAAGGCTAGTTTTACTAGCGACTGCAAGGCGCGGTCGTACAGGGTGGGTATAGAAAGAGGTCTTTTTTCTCCCCCTGAACCAGGTTTTGGTATCCACACCCTTCTAGTGGGGGCAGCTTTATGACCTAGCTTCAGGGATTGTACTAAGGTAAGACGTGCTTTTGGGGACAGATTTTTCAGCCCATCCACACCTGCCGTCTTCTTACCTCGGTTGTCCTGTGTTACCCTACGAACCGCTAAACACTTTGCTGACCAGGAGTGCAACAACGTTTTTTGGAGTTTGCGAACTGCCTTGACATCACCACGTTGCGAGGCTCTGTAGATGCGTTTTTGCAACTTAAATACTTTCCTTTCCAGCTTTTGCCAGGGGATAGTATTCCATTCCACCGTAGTCTTAAAACTCGTTTTAGATGTGTACATTGCTACTGGTACCTCTACATTCCAAGTCACCGTGCCTCTGTTTGCATATCCTCCTCATTACAAGGAGGCTTTGGCTTCTGAGGCAATCCCTCCCCCTGATGGCTTCTGGTTGGCTACCTACTCCAAAATTCGACCAATTTGGAGGGCGCATTAGGGGGTTACTTCGTTCCCAGTTTTTCGTTTATCGTTGGTTTTAGGATTCTCTCTCTCCACCGAGTTTATTGTGAGTGCTTGTTGGTCTGTCGCTAATCAGCCAACCACTAATCTTTTCCCTTTTGGGACAAGCCTGTCAGCCTTTTGGCTTGTTTTGCATAACGATGGTTCAATCAAGAGATTTGTGTTCCTATCCATGACCAACTATGCTAGGCGGGATTCCACATTAGGCTAGCAGTTACCGCCATGATTCCCCGTTTCATCCCAACAAAGAACCACTTTGTTGAAATGGGGGACTCGCTGTCACTCCTGCACTTGGAGGGATGGAATTACACCATCACGAAAATTTGAGTTGTCAAGGGACAGGAGAGGATTTCTCCTTTTTCTATCCCTTGCCTGTCATCCCTGAGTATTTCTACTCATTTCGACAGAACGAATCACACTAACAACCTGCAATACTAATCACTCAAACCTGCACTTCCCGGATTTTTCAAACCAGGATTATTTGCAACTGTAATGGAGATATTTAATCAAATTGTTTTAGAAAAAGATTTTTAATTAAGTCTTGTGTCGTAATCAATCAAATCAATCAGGAACTAAACGACACTTTGTCATAGTAAAGGAAAGGAATAGCACAGCCGATGAAAGTGTAAATACTTATAAGCTGTGCTGAAAATCCTTCTCATGCATGGCGATGAAAATTTGCTACATGACTAGTCATAGAGCGGTTATGGCATTGAGCCATGATACGAACCCTTTAATTGTTGGGATAGATTGGTGTGATATGTGGAAACTTTCCGCATAATAAATAGTTAGGCATGATGTTGAGATTCCCCGCACTCAACTGTTTCTCATCTAGCGGGATATTTGCAGGAGGCAATTATGAGTAAATCATCTCATGTCAAGCATCTGAGTAGCATTACATGTGAAGATGTCGAAGTTCTCTATAAGGAAAAAGAAAAGCAACTTCATGAAAAAATTGACGCAACAAGAGATGCTTATTTGGGATTTATATTTCCGATTAATCGCTCAGATCTTTCCGCAGTTTCAGAAGCACTTGACCTTGACTCCAACGTAGCGAATTTGATTTATAAGAAAAGTAAGGATTTTTCAACTTTCAAAGTTCCGGGTCGAAAATTTGGCCAGCTAACTAATCACATATACGGTGCTTCAATACTAGCCTTAAGGGGCAAAAGCCTTGATACAGGGCTAGAGTCTGTTACTGATCGTAGCATTAAAGAACTTGCTGCCATTAATGAGGATGTAATCTTGGAAATTGCAGGGGTCAGAACATCATGGTTCGGCAGAATATACTTTCCTGCGATAGCATTTTCAAACGCAATTTCTGTTTTCGGAGGTAAAGTAGGCCCAGACGCGCTTTTTGATTTAGCTACGACTTATGGCTATGCGAGCGTCGCAGGCAGTCGCAAAACTATCAGGGGTGATTTCGGCATCGCTCTGTGGCTAACTCTCCTTGGTCGTGCACCTTGATCTCACGGTAACAAGCAGCCGTGCCTAACAAGCGGCTGCACACGGAACGCTGTTACTCAGGTAGCGGACTTCAATAACTTTAGTAAATCTTAATAGCTGTCCTTTAGGAACGATAATTTTTAATGAAACATGGGTAGAATTTATTACTATTAACAACCACCGTAAATATAACGGAGGTAGCAGCAATTTGTACTGGAATAAAAACCTAAATCAGAAGCGATCGCTTAATCTTCATCACGATCTGAAGACAAGCCAGGTTGCAGCAGAGTCAATTGTCTTAGTAACTGTCTTTAATGGTATTGCACTTTATAAATAGCAAGTTAACCTTAGTGACAAGGTGGTAATTCTGACGATTTTATCCATTCACTTAATGGCTTAGTTTGGTCAAATTGATATCTGCCTTTATATTCCGCACGTTTCACACTAATATTATTAACCTGTCCCTCATATACTGCGTCACCAGATTCAAGAACGCGAACAATTGATTTTAACTCTGAGTTATCTATCGTTTTGAAACCAGCTTTTACAAGCCCAAGACGAAACACTTGTTCGTAAGTACGCCATTCCCATTCTTGTTTTGGTATTAAAGCGTCCTCGCTCGTAATGATACTATTTTTTCCTCTTTCTGAAGTAATACTAAATATTATTGGATTAACACTGTTACTTAAGGGACAAATTTTTGCTATTTTATACATTTTAATCATTGACTCTTCACCAATATCCCAGACTCCTTGAAAAATAAGTTCTAATCGATAATGGGATTTTGATGCCAGATAAACCCCTTCAAAGCGAACCCCTCTCTGAGTCAATGCATCGCAACTTAACAAACTAAACAATAAAGTTAGACAGAGTGAAAATTGAATTTTTTTAATCACGCAACATCAAATAAGTGATATAAGTAACATCTTTACTTGTAATCTCAGTATATATTACATCGGTCGCAATCCCAATTTGGGACAGATAGACGATGCTTTTACTCCACATCATCGCAGGGGCGATCGCTTCAGAAACGTACTTCCAAATATAATGGGAAAAGATAAAATACCCCATTTGTCGCTTTGAGCGATCGCTATATGTTAGGTTTACTGGTTGCGGCAGAGTTGATATCTGCTTAACGTGATAAGCTCGAAAAGAGCGATCGCTCTGGTAGAAATTTGCGTAAATACAAGTGATAGCGATATTTATTTTCGTTTATTTAATAAAAGCTCGCCTCTTCTCCGTGCTTTTTCTGCCTTCCAAATCCCAATAAACATTACTGGGAACACTGCTATTAAAATTAAATAGTACATCCATTGAAGCTTAGGTATTGCGAACGTGATAATTACAATTGGAAATGAGAACAAAAAGAAAATTGACGTGTAGTGAATAACATACATCATGTAGTATGCAAACCACATAGTCCATGCGATGGGAAGTAAAATCCAAAGACGCTCCCCACTTTTGAGATCGGTTTGGCAAATAGTACAAAGTTCAGGATATTTTGGATTTGTTAGCATCTGTTCTAGATGACTTCCGGATGAACGTGTATTAATTTGTTGACAACGAGGACAAATAATTTCTTGCTTGGTCATACATTGATAAAGTTAAGATTATCAATCTTACTATTCCCAAAATTAAGAGTGTAAGCGCACTGAAGAGTAAAAACTGCATTTATTAAGGCTGCTTTGTGCTGCAATCCACTTATAATACTGGTAGCGATCGCACGTTGTTCGTTGCTGTGCGCGGCTCCTTGCAACGAGTATTTTTGGTTACAATCAAGCTTTTATGCAAGCGATGTCTTTGTGCGATCGCCTGTATGAGTGTGTTTTGTGTAGAGCGATCGCCTTGTTGCAATATCTTTGAGTTTGATTAGATAACCTATGGCAATTATTTATCCAGGAATTTGCTGCGCCATTTGTAAACAAATCATCAGCGATGAATTATTAGATTGTGGCGATTATGTCGCAACTACCCACTTTGTTACCGACCCCAATCACGAATTATGGAGCTTTTCAGATACAGCGATACATAGCGATTGCTTCTTCGTTACTGATAGAATTTAAAACCTGACTATTGTAATAATCGACTTTTGTCTCAGGAGGTAAATAAGCCTCCTTGCTCTCAAGCCAAATATCGTTAGCTGTTAGAATAATTTTTCCATTCCTGTTTGCTGTAAAATCATTACTTTTACCAATTGCATGTTTATCTATGTTATGTATTTCTGGCACTCAGATACTTATGTATAATCAACCGAGGCGATCGCAAGAGCCAAGTCCGAAGCGTTATATTCGCGCATCGGCTGCTGTCGCAGGTACAATCATTTGGATGCAGATAAAGCCCCAGTACGAGAGATATTACAGGCGTTGGGAGAATTAGCAGCCCTTTAAGGAGAGATTGGAATTGTTGGGTGTTAAGGCAAGCAATTGGTAAATTACTAGGGGATAAAAAGTTAGATAAGCTTGAAAGCATTGAAATTAGTAGGTTTGTGGATAGCCCTAGTAATTTGATATCCCCTAGTAAAATACGACGAGAGGGAAGCGATGACACAGCGATAAATCTACAGTACGAGAGCGCGAAAATGCTTACAAAACACGCCCATGCGATCGCGTGATCGTATGAGCGTTACTCAAATATCGATAATTGATACCTGATTTGCGCTCAGATCAGACAACTAATAGCTTTTTATAAGTGTACGAATGAAAACTCTAGCGTAGCAACGGTCAAGTTTGTACGAACCCTGGTAATTCGAGGATAGGGCGATCGCGCTTGGGAACTGGTAAGTTGTTAAAGTCAAAACTTATATCGGGCATCCTTGTAAGTAAGGTTTCAAAACAAATTGTCAGTTCCATACGAGCTAAAACCGCACCCAAACAAAAATGAATACCTTTGCTAAAACCTAAATGCTCGTTGTTAGTGCGTGTAATATCAAAAACATCAGGTAAATCAAATTTTTGAGGATCTCGATTTGCAGCGCCCAGACCTAGAGCAACAATGGCACCACTGGGAATTTTTGTTCCACTGGTACTAATATCTTCCTTAGCAACGCGGAAAATAATCGGTACAGGAGGGTCATTATAGGCGATCGCTCCTGCAAAGTCACTGTATGCGATCGCAGCGCTAAATAACGATATTGAATCAACATGTTGGTTTTGTGGGTATTTTGCCAGAGGAATTGACCGTGTTGAAAATAAACAAAAACATAGTTCCATAGAAAAACTCTCCCAAACTCTAATTGAATATGGGATGCAGCCATTTGAAGATTTTATTCCTTACCCTGGTTGGTGTATTATTATCGCCAATACGAAGAAATTTAAGATATTACCTGTAAATGTTCAAGAAGCTGTGCAGCCGCTTAACCAAGTGAGCGAAAAATATGCGGTAAAGAAGTTTAGCTTACATGATGATATAAATATTCCGAGTTGATGGTTCGAGTTTAAAACTACGATTAATTTTTCCAAAATGCGAAAATTTGAACAAATACTGCTCTATAACTGCAAATTTATAGAATAGCGATCGCTAACTTTATTGAGTTAAAATAAAATATTTCTGGAAGTCTTACACAGTAATAGTTTTAGATGCCACTTAGTGGTTAATATCACCTGATACCTTAGTTACTTTCCCCAGAATAGGCTAGAAACTATGCAACAAAATGAACGCGTTTCAGGGTCGCGTCAGAAGCTTGCTGATTTGCCAATAGACACAATCAAAGCATTGACAGATTGCTTACTCAAAGAATTGGGCAAACCACCTACTAAATTGGAGGAAAAAGCGTTAATATCACTGCAAAACGGCGATTATAACGCAGCTAAACGCTTTTGCCTGCACGATCCGTGTAATTCTTACTTGGCTGCAATCTCTTGCATTGCCAGCGCCTACCGTTCTCCAATGGTAGCTGACAGTGTTATTCGAGATGCAGCACGGCACACATCAGATGTTGTAAAGCAGAAGGCTGAAGCTCGCATAGCTGAACAGTTTCAACTGATTTTAATTATGCCTGATTGAAGTGCTGCACTTTTAACGCCTCCAGTCCAAGTTGTAAATCCGACTTACCTAGCACTTTCTCAATCGTTCCTTCTTGTAACTGGTTAGCTAAAGTCAAAATCTCAGCATTTACCCTTACAAGTTTCTCCAACTGCCTTAAAAGCCTTTCCACTTCAATTCTCTGGGTAGCATTCAAATTGAGCGCTTTCCACCTGGCTAGCTGTTCGGCATAGATTCCCAGGAATTCTTTACGTTCCCCAAACACCTTATATTTAAGTTGTATTTATATTGCTTTTATTAATTTATGCATTATTGTGCTGATACCAACGCTAGTAGGGTAAATAAATAGTTAGCATGTAGCAAATAACATACAAGTTGCCATGCTTTTATAAATTCCTATTTGGATTGCATACATAGCGTGTTGATATTATTTCAGCGCAATCTTTGTTGTAGGTATTTTAATTTGTTTAGTTAATATGTTTGGAAATAGTATTAGTGCAACTAGGATTTATAAAGCAATAAATCTATAGCATTGACTATTAATTTTTTGAAGCTATATCAAATTAAAAATATTCATTATTTCAAGTGGATATTGTAATTGATATTAGCGGTATTTAAGAAAGGCTAGCAGGTTTACGAACTGAAGCAAAGAGCGATTCTTTGCCGAGAAAATGTATGCCAGGGGTATAGACGAAAAAATAATCACATTCGAGGAAATTTAAATGAATCTTAACTTGGTACGCCCATTAGTAATTTTTGACTTAGAAACAACAGGTACTGATATTGTAAATGACCGCATTGTTCAAATTTCAGTATTAAAGGTATTCCCCGATGATAGCGAACATACAAGAACTCGTTTAATCAATCCAACCATTCCTATTCCTGTCGAAGCGTCAAACGTTCATGGTATTTATGATAAAGATGTAAAAGATGAAGCAACTTTTGCTCGAATAGCTCAAGCTTTATTAAATTTTATTGGTGATAGTGACCTTGCTGGATATAACTCTAATAAATTTGATATTCCTTTGTTATCAGCAGAATTTTTACGTTGTGGGATGGATTTTAATCTAGAAGGGAGAAATCTAATTGATGTGCAGACTATTTTTTTTAAAATGGAGCCACGTACTTTAAAGGCTGCGTACAAATTTTACTGTGGAAAAGATTTAATTGGCGCTCATGACGCAGAAAATGATGTTAAAGCTACTTATGAAGTTCTAAAAGCACAGCTTCAACATTATGAAGATGCGCCGTATGAAGAAAAAGATGGAAATATAACTTATCCCATAAAAAATGATTTAGATACTTTAAGTAAGTTTACGCCTTTTAGCTTGCTCGATCCTACTAATAAAGTCATTTACGATAGTCAGCAAAGAGAGATGTTTAATTTTGGTCAGCATAAAGGTAAAACTTTGATAGAAGTTTTTCAAGATTACCCCAAATATTATGATTGGATGATGAATAAGGCTGATTTCTCGATTTTTACTAGAAAAGTAATCAAGCGAGTCTGGGAATCGATTTATCCTCCATCCTAGTATGAACTTAAGAGCGCGATCGCTACCCCGCGCTCTTAAGTTTTACATTCTTCTACGATAGTGTGCTAGTAAAAATTCTCTTAGCTCTTGAACTGTTGCACAAACCATATCTGGTTTGGAAGCCATCAGCAAATCTTTTTCGAGAGTTCCCCATAGCGCTCCAATTGTCATAACTTCTGCCGCTGCCGCCGCTTGAGTATCTTTTGCTGCGTCACCAATAGCTATTACTTTATTTGGCTGTAATCGCAAACTAGATAAGCCTTTTTGAATTGGCTCTGGATGAGGCTTATGTTTTGTAGTATTGTGATAACAAACAGTAGCATCAACCTTCCAACCCCAATGTTTGATAACCTTTTTGCAATAATATTCTGGACTAGAAGTTACTATGCATATGGGTATACTCATGTCTTTCAATTCTTGCATCAGTTCTGTAATACCTGGGTATGGATGTAGCTGTGGAATCATTTCGTATACATTAGACCATTGTTTATTTCTACGGAATTGTTCAGCCGATTGAGAATTGATGAGAGTTTGATCGAGGTCTATTAAAATACCCATAATTGTAAATCTTATTTAATAGAAAATTTTAAAAGGCTATTTCAAATACATTTTTACTTTCTATATACTCCCAAGGATATCCCTCCGGGTCTTTTTTTAAGCTCCAGCCTATAAACGATTTATGACCTTTTTTCATATTTGTACTTATCGTGGATGGAGATACACCAAGCCTTTTTGCTAAATCATCTTTGGTTAAAGTCATATTATTTCCTTTAGTTGTTACAGAAAATACATCTATTTGTTTATCTACAAGGCTTGAATCTGTTGAAATAAATTTTTCAAACACTTTATCGATAAAAGTTTTGAGGTCTTCTGAGTTTTGAAGAGGTATAGCCTTCTTGGATATAATCAATTGCTCATTTCCCCGTGATTTTTCGGAACGATACTCAGGCTTGTAATCTATACAGGCAAGAACTCGCTTTTGCTCAAGGCAGAACCTTGCTGTATGCATGGTTCCACCTTTAATATCAGTTTCAATAATTACCACAGCAGAGCTAAGACCGCTTTGTATGCGATCGCGTTCTACGAATTGATTTTTAAATGCCCTATTCCCAATTGGATATTCGCTAACAAGGCATCCACCTGAATCGAGAATCTTTTGGGCTAATTCTCGATTCTCAGATGGATAAATTGTGTCTAGTCCATGTGCCAATACAGCTATAGTAAGACCTTTACCTTGTAAACATCCTTGATGGCCAGCAGTATCACAACCTGATGCTAAACCGCTAACAACGATTAAGTTTTGCTCTGCAAAACGTTTGGCAATTCTAACCCCCATTCTTCTACCATAATCGGTAGGCTGCCGAGTTCCAATGACGGCTACTGAGCGTTCTGGTTCCAGGCTATTGATGTTTCCTTTGATATAACCCACATTCCGCACTTCAACTTGAAGTATAAATAGATTACAGTCAAGTCAAAGCAAAAAGTCAGGATAATTAAGAAAATAATACTGAATTAATATGAAGAAGGAAGAGAAAATATCAAACATCGAAGATTTGACTCATCAAAGGAGGTTATTTAAGCACTAAAAATTGTCGGAGCAATAACTGTTCCTTTGGATATTGATAAATTTTTATTCATTCTCTAAACCTTTTTAAATTAAGAAAGCAAATAATATTTTTGACAAGATGATGGCAAACAACTCAAGATAAAATGACGTTCTGACGTTAAATTAATAATTTGATTAATTCCATTTAAGGTTAAAAGATGAATCCCTTGAAAACATTGGAATACCCATCTTAATGTAGGGCAAATCGTTAATTTACCTAGCTGATTTTTGATGCCGATTTTGACTCTTTTTAAGCTATTTCTCAGTTCTCTTTGACCGAGATTATAAACTAACAGGCACAGAGACATTAAAAATAACATAGTCTCGATTCTTTCAGGATTTTCTACGAAGAAACTATCAGCAAAAAATAAAGGGTCTTTCAGAAATCTAAATCCTCTCTCACAAGACTGTTGATTTTTATAATTTGTAATAATTTCTTCTGGTGTTAACTTTTCATCGTCGTCAACTAAATTAGTTGCTAAAATAAATCTTCCGGCTTCTTTTCTTTGTACTTCTATCTCCTCTGGCTTTCCGTGACCGATTCCTTCCATTTTGTAAATAGTCTTATTCTCTTTTGACTTACTTTTAGTAATTTGAACTTCATTAATTTCAAAAAAATTCAATTTTTTGTTAATTGCTTTTAGCTTATATCTAGATTGCTCTGGAGTCTCAAAATCTTCTTTTTTTAATCCCTTAACCAATTTATCAACTTTATCTTTTTCTTTTTTTAGCTTTTTATCTAGCTTTTCTAAATCACTCTCTTTTCTTTTTTGACTTTCTACTATTAGCCAAATTTGTTTAATCCCACCATAATTAACTATTTCTTCTTTCCATTTATATCCGTCTAAATTTAGGGCTGCTCTTTTTTGTCTTTTTTCTAAACTTATCTCTTCTTCTATATTTACCAATTGAACTAATTCTTTTGCTCTTTTTATTGTCATGGGTACTCTACTTATCCATTTTAGATGTTCGATTAATTTGAGATTTTCTTGACTATATAATGCACTATCACAGACCATGATACTGTCAAAAATTATTTGCTTTTTAAATTCTACTAATATTTTCCCAAATACAGCTTTATCTGCTTCATTACCATCGCCAGCTCTTATGAATAATGGGATATCTCCATCACTACTCGTTATTAAATCTAAAACAACCTGCTTCAAATCTGGCCTATGGTCACGAGAATATCCTTTGGTTATAATTATTGGTCTTTCTTTAATTATTTCTTCTTCTTTATCTTTATTATCTTCACTTTTATATTCCCCATGTAGATGGAATGATGTTGCATCCAAATGTGAATATTTCGTATCTATCTTAAATTTTTTAATCACCGATAATACAATTTCTATAAACAGGTTATTCAATCCATGCTTATATAATTTATCCATAACTCTTCCAATTTTATCGTCATTAATATAATCACTTTTTACACCTTCTCCCAATAATATTTCGATTGCTTTATCTTCAAAAAATTGGCTAAATAAATATAAAGGTCTTGATACAAAACCTAAGCCATTAATTAAAATAGATTTTACTAGTATTCCCGATGAAATTTTCTCACGAGAATCTATTCCTAATTTAGAATTAATTGTTTCAACTATTCCTATTTCATCAATTAGCCCAGCTACTATTCCTAAGTGGTCGATATTTTTAATTTTTGCTTTTGATGTTGGAGACATTTTGTACCTCTAAAATATTTTTGAGTTTTTTTGATTGTCTCACTTTTTGTATCACGCATAACTTGGCACGATAAAACAATATACGTTTAGTTTTATAAAAAGTCTGAAACCAAGTATTTATAAGCTATGTAACCCGCTTTTAACTTCGTAATATAGGTTTATTTCTTAATACTTATGTTTAAATTTTCTGTCTCGGTTATATGCTAACGTAACCGTTAATTCCTTATGCGATCGCATGGTGGCTCTCCGGGTGCGAAGCACCCGGAGTCGCGTAACACGCAACTTTAGTTAGTATTTTTATTTACTCGTATCAGAGCGTAATTGTGTAATCTTTATGTTACATTCTGAAGTGCGGAATGTGGGCTAGAAATTAACGAGCATTTGCATCTAGCTTATGGCGACCAACGCGACGGGCACGGCACTCAACATTGGTGGCGATTATTTTTCGATAACGATTCTAGACCTCAAGTCGAACAGTTTACGCATGGGACAGCTTTAACTGTGGGTTCTAGGGAAACTCCCAACACCGATAGCACGTTTGGCAGCCAGCCCGGTGCGAACGCCTACAAAGAATGGGGCGGGATGTATTTTCGTTCGCCAGCCGAGATTAAGATTGCCGAAGAATTGGATAAACAAGAGCTACTATTCTTCGCTAATTCACGCGGTCGCATTGGTAGCCAAGGTTCGCCTGTCAGTGAAGCGAGCGGTTTGCTGACAGGTAGGGTCGAGATTGATTTTCTCGTATTCCACAAACGTAAGTGCGTAATTTTGGAAGTGGACGGTCAGCACCACAACGAAGGTTCGCAAACATCAAGAGATTATTTGCGCGACAGAGTTTTACTACGAGAGGGTATTCCTACAGTCAGGTTTGCAGCTAAGGAATGTTTTGAACGTGCCTCCGATGTTGTTACTGAGTTTTTGAACGTTTTTTGAATTAATTTTAATAGCTTATGTATAAACGACTCGTGACTGCTGGCTTAATTGCTTTGAACGCATCGCTAACTTTTGACTTTGAAAACCTACTATTAAGTAAGTAATGATGCGCCTTATGGCTTGACCAAAGCTAGTGGTTTTATTTACGTTAAAACAGATTCAAGTACTGGCTCATATCGATATAGCACCAATCCCGAAACATTTGGTTTACAAAATCTACCACTTGCTGGAGTTACGTTATTTGGAGAAGGTAATAACAAATTATTTTATCAGGTTGAAAACGGTATAGGAGTTTTTAATCCTGAAACTTTGACCACCACTAGTTCTAACACTAATATCATCACTGGTGGAGAAGGTTTATTTCAAGGTGCAACAGGTACGCTTACTGGTTCTGAAGTTTATCAAGTTGCCAACCTTTTAGTCGATCCAACTAGCACCAGTAAAGGAAAAGTGACAATAAATGGTAACATCTCTGTATTCACAACTCAAATTCCAGAGCCAAACACTACTACTGCACTGGCTGGGATAGGTGTAATTGGTGTGGCTTTTTTATTACGCTCTATACGCTGTCAAATTGTTACTTAAATTTTATTAGTAGTAATCTTAATCTCCAGCGATACGCCAAGGAGCGTAACCAAGGGGTATCTCACCCCTTACTCATAGCTCCCGAAATAGGATGCCCTAATTCCTTCCACACAAAGAGCGCGATCGCCCTAGCCAATCACCTCATGGGCGATCGCACTGCTCTAGCTACCCCAAGCATGTGCTTTCAATAACTACATTTAGATAATAGAGCTTAGACAAAGTTGTATATAAGTAACATTTATAGCATTAAAGAGTCTAATTCTCCTATTTTTATTCGATTCTTCAAGGCTTTTCAGCATTTATGAGAAAAAATTAAATATATTAGTCCTATTTATCACTCTAGTTACTTATAGTATTTTTACTTATTTAAATAGACATAATTTTGACATATTGTTTTATTTCCTCACGAGTTCCTCACATTTTTTTCTTAACTTAAGAATATAGCTACATAAATAAATGTTAGGAGGTCGCTATGGTTACCAGAGTTGCCAGCTACACAGAGATAAAGTAAGTATCAATACTGAAGTAGAACATTAATTATTAACAACAGTGAGGAAATTCGATGAAAAACTTTCCTTCTAATCTCCAGCATGGTTCAGGTACGATGATGACGCTTGATGCAACGCGGTTGTTGCTCGCCTTTAGAGAGTCGCAAACACGCGAGGACTTAATACCGCTTCTACGACGACTTGGTCTTGCACTTGAAAATGCGAATCAAGAAGAGAAGCGTACATCTCTAGAAGAGAATGTCAATCATACCGATCAACGCTTTTGGATTACTACTCTAAGTGGTAATGCTATTGATGATGAAGTCTTTAACGCTCTTGAAGAAACATTTGGAGGTGTGCTAGAGGTAATTCATCCCGTTTATCGATTAGCCAACATAGAAGGACGCGGAGGACTGCTGTGCCCGTTGTCCAATGTATTGGTTATCAAACTAAACCCACAGCCCGTTCCTGGAATTCAAGACGTGACATCAGCAGTTTTACAATTGGCTGCCACGGGCGAGCGACCTGTATTGCGAGAAAATCCAGAAAAATCGAAATACTTAGGTGGCTACCGTTACTACTTAATCGATAATCCCAAAGAAAATTCTGCATATCAACTTAAGCAACTGCTTTTGGAGAGGGGAAAACAGCTTGTTCAAGATGTGCGTTTTGAAAATATGCCCATGCTTGTTCCGATCACAGTCACACCAGGCGATCCCTTGTTTGCACAACAATGGGATATGACGCAAATTCATGCGCCCGACGGATGGGATATTTCCACAGGAACTAGTGCTGTAGTTGTATGCGTATTAGACCAAGGTTGTGATTTAACCCATCCTGATTTACAGTTTTCAACACCGGGTATTAACCTGGGTACGATGATGCCGGATGGAAGCCCT
>JANNFJ010001075.1:0-5290 GCA_031379725.1 Calothrix sp. OTE_75_metabat_31 | reverse complement strand
GAGATGTATTTATTAATAATGCTCCTCCTGCGCCTCCTGTAGAGGTTGACCCTGTTATTAGTCGTCTGAGCCAGCTTGTGGATGATTTTTAGGAAATCAGGGTGTGAATTTCAACTATGCTTTAAGCTCCTTAATAGATATCCCTATTAAGGAGTGTTAATTTTTTTTGTTTAATTTATAAAGTTTTGTGAAGTGGGATTTGAATTTATACTTTACTTTGTAGCTCAAAAGCAATTTTTTTAATCGCCTGATTTATTATTGAGTTTCTGAATTTGATTGTGACGTTCGTAACGCAAATGCAAACAAGTACATATACTCAATTAGAATTATTTCAACTCCTTGAACCAATGGCTAATTTTAGTTGTAAATCTAAGTTTACGATCATAATTTTAGTAAAAAGAAATTTTCTTCAAAAGTACTATTTGAAAGAGGCAAAATTCCGGCTTCAAGAGGCAGATTTCAACGAATCGACGAATTAAACGACTTTTTTACATTATGTGAATAAGGGCGGGGAGACCCCGCCCCTACGGTAATCGATTTGCATTATGATTTTTGGGGGATGTTTTAAGGATATTTACCCAAGCAATAATTTAATTGTTAAAAGTTTATCTAAACTTTGTATCAGAACGTCTAAACTTAAAACAAATATAATGTGTACTTAAGCATTTTTTTACCAGGTTGGTTGCGTAAATGTTACAATCCTCATTTGAAAAGTTAAGATTATTCTTAGGATATTTCAATGTCAATTGCTACTAACTCAATTAAGTTTGGTACAGATGGTTGGCGCGGTGTGATTGCAGATGAGTTCACTTTTGAACGTCTGGCTTTAGTTGCTCCTATCGCGGCGCAAGTATTATTTAATACTTATGGACAGCAAGTTGGTAATCGTAAAATAATTGTTGGTTATGACCGCCGATTTATGTCGGAAGACTTTGCGAAAAATGTTGCTGAAGTTGTATCTGCGGCTGGATTTGACGTGCTATTGAGCGAAACATTTGCTCCGACTCCAGCGTTTAGCTGGGCAGCAAAGCAAGAAAATGCTTTGGGTGCGTTGGTAATTACTGCAAGTCATAATCCGGGTAAATACTCAGGGTTGAAGGTAAAAAGTGCCTTTGGTGGTTCCGTACCTCCGGAGGTTACTAAAGAAATCGAAAGCTTGTTATCGCAACCTATACAACCAGTGGCAACTCCGGGAAAAATCGAGATGTTTAACCCTTGGGGAAGTTATTGCCAAGGGTTGAAGGGTAAAGTTGATATTGCCAAAATTAGGGATGCGATCGCATCCGGTAAACTAACTGTATTTGGCGATGTCATGCATGGTGCAGCAGCAGGTGGTTTGGCAATGTTACTAGGGGATAAAGTTCGAGAAATCAACTCAGACCGCGACCCGTTGTTTGAAGGTGGGGCCCCAGAACCTTTACCCAAGTATCTATCACGGTTGTTTGGGGTTATGAAAACCCATCGTCAGGAAAATCCATCGGGGTTGACGGTTGCTTTGGTGTTTGATGGAGATAGCGATCGCATTGCTGCTGTCGATGGGAATGGTAATTTCCTCAGTTCGCAAATTCTCATTCCCATCCTTATAGACCATTTAACTTTACGACGCGGTTTCACGGGTGAAATTGTAAAAACTGTCAGTGGTTCGGACTTGATGCCGTTGGTTGCAAAGTTACACAATCTTTCAGTGTTTGAAACAGCTGTCGGTTATAAGTATATTGCCGATCGAATGCTCGAAGCCCCTGTATTGCTGGGTGGGGAAGAGTCGGGTGGTATTGGTTACGGTAACCACATCCCCGAACGTGATGCGTTGCTATCAGCATTGTACGTTCTCGAAGCCATGATTGAATCGGAGTTAGATTTGGGTGATTATTACCGGAATTTACAGGAAAAAACCGGGTTTTTCTCGGCATACGACCGTATCGATTTACCTTTGGCAAGCATGGAAGTACGGGCAAAGTTACTTGCACAGTTACAAGCGGAACCCCTAAAAGAGATTGCCGGAAAATCGACGATTGATTGTCAAACCATCGACGGTTACAAATATCGTCTCGCTGACCAAAGTTGGTTAATGATTCGCTTTAGCGGTACTGAACCCGTATTGCGTCTTTACTGCGAAGCTAATACTCTTGAACAAGTACATAATACTTTGGCTTGGGCTAAAGAGTGGGCACAAAAGCCGTAGGATAGTCGTCCCGCCTGTCCTATAATATTTGATAGACAGGCGAGACACTTATCGTGCGATATCTATTTGGGGATGTTTTTTTAATTGGAATATTAATTGATGACTCAATTAGTTGTAGCCACAGGAAACCCAGGTAAGCTTAGGGAAATGCAAGCTTACCTAGCTGATTCGGGTTGGGAATTGTCCCTCAAACCCGAAGAATTGGATATTGAAGAAACAGGTGATACTTTTGCCGCTAATGCCTGTTTAAAAGCATCCCAAGTTGCATTAGCTACAGGTAATTGGGCGATCGCCGACGATTCTGGTTTATCGGTTGATGCCCTGAATGGCGCTCCAGGAGTACATTCGGCTCGTTACGCTAATTCAGACAATGAAAGAATCGCTAAGTTGTTACGCGAACTCAGTAACCAAGAAAATCGGCAAGCACAGTTTGTTTGTGCGGTTGCCCTAGCACGTCCTGATGGTGCGATCGCACTCGAATCTGAAGGTATTTGCCAGGGTGAAATTCTAGACTCACCTCGTGGGAATGGCGGTTTTGGGTACGACCCAGTTTTTTACGTACCCGAACATAAGTTAACATTTGCCCAGATGACACCAGACATTAAACGCTCAATTAGCCATCGTGGCAAAGCTTTTACAGATTTACTCAAAAAGTTGCCTGCTTTAAAATAATCTGTCAGTTGTCTGTTGTCTGTTTTCGTTCATTAAGCGTTAACTCCTAACTCTGTGCGGGCGCTAGGCCTTGCGCCCCTACTCCTAATTCCCTCCCCAAATTTAAACTGCTTCGGTATTCTTTTCGCCAGTACGAATCCGTACAACTTGTTCAATCGGTGAGATGAAGATTTTACCATCACCGATTTCACCTGTACGAGCAGCCGCGATGATTTTATCTACTACCATGTCAACCTGGTTATCTTCGACGACAATTTCCACCTTCAGCTTTTGTAAAAACTCAACAGTGTACTCCGAACCCCGGTAACGTTCGGTTTGTCCTTTTTGACGACCAAAACCTCGGACTTCAGAAACGGTCATCCCCACAATACCCGCATTAACTAAAGCAATTTTGACCTCATCTAGCTTAAAGGGACGGATGATTGCTTCAACCTTTCTCATGTGTTTGTCTCCTCATTTTTTTATAGTTTCGCTTATCTATCTAATCAGATTCTCTGCCTGTAGCTTCAAATAACAGAGAAATTCACAATGTTAGATATATAAATTACCACATCGCTTGAAGCAGCCATAGTGCCTGATGACCTTAGTAGAGCTTTTCTGAATTTATAATTTTCGATAACATCAAATAATATCTGCCGTAAGGTAGATACAATCATAGCTTTAATGAAAGTATACAAGAAATCAAAATCAATTACTGCGATGTTGGAGTAAAGGACGAACAACTAAGTACCCAGCACCAAATGCAGTTAGTATAATTAATAGAATTGCGATTATTAGCACCCAGCCGTTAGCTTCATTCGGTTCTTTTTTTCTGGAAGGGTAATAACGAATTTCCTGCTGCTCAAAATAAACAGGTTCCGACATTGGGAAATATTCAGGTGTCGGTTCTGGACGGAATTGTTTTTTGGGTGCAGAAGAATTAGAGGATTTGTGAGGACGAGAAACTTTTTGTTGTTGGGGAGAGTTACCAGAAAAATTTCTAGGGCGATTAGCTTCAGGACGGGGTTCGGTTACAGGTTGATTGATTTGATTAATTTCACGATTGAAGTTGGCACGGATGTATAATTCTGGGTTATAACTAGCCAATGGATCGGTTAGCTTCTGTAACTGCATGATCGATTGAACCGCTTTGGTGATTTCTTGCCGTAGAAGCTGGTTTTCTTGGGTAAGCTTTTGATTTTGCGAGGAGAGCGAATTCATTGTAGCTTGCATCGCTTGTAGTTCTGCTGCCAATTCGCGGTAAACCGACAGTGGAACAGAAGCGCAATAGCCTTGATTTGTTGGAGGTTGGGTTCTATGAACTGAATTTGTGGTAGTTCGCATTACTTAGTTAATTGCTACAGATATTGGTAATTGATATAACTAAAATCGCTGTCAGCAATGTGTAATTACTGAAGCTATGCCACAGGATAATGGAAAATGGATCTAATTAGCAAAGGTTTTTACTTACATTTAGTATTAATTCCCTATTCCCTTCCCCAACAGTAGAGGGAAAAAATGCCCAACTGGGCCTTGACCTTTGCCAATGTCGAGAGCATGAGTCAGTGCAGTAGTAACATATTCCTTGGCATTGCGTACCGACGTTAATAAATCGTAACTGAGCGCGAGATTAGATGCGATCGCAGCGGACAAAGTACAACCAGTTCCATGCGTATTTTTAGTATTTACCTGCTTTGTAGTTAAAATTTCCCATTCCCCATCGAACCAAACATCGACACCCCGTAAATCGCCTTGCATCCCTCCACCTTTGACTAAAACTGATTTTGCACCTAAATCGCAGTGGATAATTTTGGCAGCAGCTTTCATGGTATCGAGGGAATCTATTTCTAACCCGCTCAAAATTTGCGCTTCATAACGATTGGGAGTTACCACAAGGGCTTGGGGAATCAAGCGATCGCGCAGGGTTTTTACAGCATCATCATCAATTAATTGTGCCCCAGTACGCGACACCATCACCGGGTCTACAACTAAATTATTAATTTCCAACGCTTTGACTTGCTGGGCAACCTCCGCAATAATCTCTTGGTTGAGCAACATTCCAGTTTTCGCAGCGTTGATACCAATATCCTCTATAACCGCCTGAATTTGAGCTACAACAGCAGCGGGTGACATTGCATCAACCCGTGTCACCCCTAAAGTATTCTGTGCGGTGACGCAGGTAATAGCACTCGTTCCGTGGACGCAATGAAATGCGAATGTCCGTAAATCAGCTTGAATTCCCGCGCCACCACCGCTATCCGAACCTGCAATTGTTAAAGCAACAGGCACAGTAGATATATTTTTTACACTCATCTTTAAGTATTTGAATATTTTTACCTGAAATATTTATGTTACTGCTATACAGACTATGGGCATTTGATTAATTTTTACCCTTCCCTTAAAAATCAGAATCCGGGTTCATCAAAGAATTTCTCATACCAATTCTTTGTAAAGCTG
>JANNFJ010001073.1:0-1953 GCA_031379725.1 Calothrix sp. OTE_75_metabat_31 | reverse complement strand
TGTCACAATTGAATCCAAACGAGTCAAATCTCGTAATTCCGTACCCAGAAAAGTCAAAGCTACTGGCAAGGGGTCGGCAAGTCCGGTTGTTTCCACAACTAAATAATCAATATTTTCCTGTCGTTCCAGCACCTTATATACAGCGTCAACCAAATCACTGTTAATGGTGCAGCAAATACAACCATTACTCAACTCCACCATATTTTCATCGGTAGCAACGACCAACTCGTTATCAATCCCGATTTCACCAAATTCATTGACTAAAACAGCAGTCTTCAAACCCTGCTGATTGCTGAGGATGTGGTTAAGTAAAGTGGTTTTTCCACTACCGAGGAACCCAGTAATAATTGTTACTGGTAATCCCTTTTTGACAGAATCCATCGTTTGGGCTTCAGAGGTAACTGCTTGCATAGTGCGATCGCAAAAAAATCAATAATAGAAAAGATGTAGCTTAAATAGTACCGAAAACATTAGCATAGGGATGCGGGATACCTTATCCCCCTAATTAACTTTATTATTGCTCATCTATTTCTTCTAAGAACAATTTTGTTATGACCCTAACTGTCTACAGTACTCTAACTCGTTGCCAACAACCATTTGAAACAATCGAACCGGGAATAGTTAAGATGTATTGCTGCGGTGTGACAGTCTACGATTACTGCCACTTGGGTCATGCACGTTCGTACATCGTTTGGGATTTGGTGCGTCGCTATCTCCAATGGCGTGGTTATCAAGTCCGCTACATCCAAAATTTTACCGATATTGACGATAAAATTCTCAATCGTGCCAGAGAACAAGGTTCGACTATGGAAGCGGTATCGAATCGCTTTATCGATGCCTATTTTGAAGATATTCGTCGTTTAAATGTAGTTGATGCTGATGAATATCCGCGTGCTACAGGACACATTGGCGATATCGAGGATTTGATTCAAACCCTTGTAGATAAAGATTTAGCCTATGCTGCCGGTGGTGATGTTTACTACCGCGTAGAAAGATTTCCGACATATGGTAAATTATCAGGACGGGAACTCGACCAAATGCAAGCAGGTGCTAGCGGTCGGGTAGAGGTGGAACCAGAAAGTCAGAAAAAACAGCATCCTTTTGATTTTGCTTTATGGAAAGCTGCCAAACCTGAAGAACCTGCTTGGGATTCACCTTGGGGTCAAGGTCGTCCGGGGTGGCATATTGAATGTTCGGCAATGATTAAGTCACGGTTCGATGACACAATCGATATTCACGGTGGTGGAGGAGATTTAATATTTCCCCATCACGAAAATGAAATTGCTCAGTCTGAGGGTGCCATTAGTAAACCATTAGCACGTTACTGGATGCATAACGGGATGGTGGTGGTGGATGGGCAAAAAATGTCGAAGTCCTTGGGCAATTTTATTACTATCCGCGAACTGTTAGATGGTAGATGGGCAAAATATCCTCAACCTGTTGACCCGATGGCAGTACGGCTATTTGTATTACAGGGTAATTATCGCAAACCTTTGGATTTTACCGAGGATGCGATCGCTAATGCCGAAAATAGCTGGGGTACTCTCAAGGAGGGTTTGATATTTGGGCAGCAGTTCGGTACTAAACTCGGTTTTACAGATGATGGCAACAAGTTAGATAAAGTTCTCATCGACCGTTTCAACGCTGCAGCTGATGATGATTTTAACTTTTCTGGAGGTTTGGCTGTATTATTTGAACTCGCTAAAGATTTACGTCGAGAAGGTAATATCTTGGTGCATGAAGGTAAATCGACTATTGCTACCGGAGAATTACAGATGGCTTGGCATACATTAGTTACTCTGGGTAATGTTCTTGGGTTGGAAGCAAAGTTTGATGAGGTGTTAACTGGGGAAGTTGGTTTGAGCGATGCCCAAATTGATGCTTTAATCGAACAGCGTCAACAAGCACGAAAAAACAAAGACTTTAAACAAAGCGATCGCATCCGCAATGAAC
>JANNFJ010001071.1:0-6280 GCA_031379725.1 Calothrix sp. OTE_75_metabat_31 | reverse complement strand
ATCAGCCAGTGCTTCACGGACAATAATCATTACACCCCTTCCCGTTGCCATATCTCGTCCCAACGAACCCCCGATGGACAAGGGTTTACCCGTGACAACTCCTGGTACCGCGTGACCAACATTTACCGAGTATGTATCCATCATCCAAGCCATTTCTCGCGCCGAAGTTCCCATATCGGGTGCTGGTATATCTACAGTAGGACCAATATCTTTTATTAATTCGCTTGTAAAGCGTCGCGTGATGCGTTCAAGTTCTCCTGCACTGTATTTTTTGGGGTCAATTGCAATACCTCCCTTTGCACCACCAAAGGGAATTCCTAATAACGCACATTTCCAAGTCATTAACATTGCCAGTGCGGAGACTTCTCGTAACGTTACCGCCGGATGGTAGCGAACACCACCTTTATAAGGTCCCAAAATATCCGAATGCTGGACGCGATGTCCAGCCAAGACTTTTGTTTCGCCATTGTCTAATTTAACAGGAATCGAAACAGTGATAACTTTACGGGGATTGCTGAGTATTTCTAATAACCCTTGATTGAGCTTTAATTCTTTCGCAGCAACTTCGAGATAGCTACAAGCTTGGTCAAAGGGGCAAATATGCGCGAAAGTTGGATTTTCCAAAGGTAATAAAGAGGGTGAAATCATAAAAATTCTCTTCTACGCTGTGCTTTTTATAGTTTAAGTATCGTGCTTGTCAGCTTCAAAATGAAATTAGTGTAAAAATAGTTACACTTTTTTTGTATATTTTTGTAAAGTAGAGCTAAAAAAATATTAGGATAAGAATACCAGAAATACGTATTAATCAACGAACATGGATAAAAACACTACGTTTATCTATGTTCTTTTTATTTGACTGTAAAACCTAAAGATTGAATACGTAGCATTTTTAAAATTATTCGTAATAAATGACAATTTCCGGCTGATTAAAAAATACTTATTATTGGCGGATAATCCTGCGTAGGGGTGGGGTTACCCCACCCCTACAATCTATGGTGATGACGATTATCTTCCGTATAAAAACTAGTATCCGCAGAAATTCCCCAGGATGTAAATGCGATCAACTAGCTATTTGGCAAAAATACTTTGTTGACAAAATTCCCATGCAACCCATAAGGTACATGATGCTTGAGGTGCAACCTAGCAACAGCACCTTTATTAAAATCGATCGCATCCAAAATCACCACATCCGACCGATGCTGATCGGAATCGTATACCAACCCCAATACCCAACCATCATCTTCGCTAGTTCCATTTGGACGCGGTACAAAAATCGGTTCTCCTGTAAAACCTCGCGGTGCAGCACTCCAAAGCTGTTTTTCCCCTGTTTCGATATCAACCTTGATAAAAGACTGCAATGGTGCGTTACCTATTTGATTGTGTGCAGCACCCATATATAGATAGCGGTGCGATCGCGCAACTTTATCGGGGTGCAAACAAGGAAATTCGCAGCATCTCGGTTCGATTAACTCACGTTCGACCGTTTGCTGTTCTAAATTGAGATGAAAACGCCAAAGTTGTCCGGGTTTAAGGGCATCAAAATCAACTTGACGGAAATCGCTTTCGGGCTCAACTTCGGGTAAAGCTTCGTAGCAAATCGAGTCGATGATAATTTCACCATTTTTCTCAAACGCATTTGCATGGTGGAAAACAAAACCCGATTGCGTTTCAAATACTTTAACTTCCTTCTCCTTGGGATTGCGGGAAATCACAATCGCTTTAGTCGCTTGATTAGGTTGAAACTTAATGCATTCACCCGCACCCCGTACTCCCAAAGCAAAGGGAATCGGATTAAACGCAACAGGATTTTGAAAGAAGATACAGTAATTCTCGGTAATGACAAAATCGTGAATAAAGCAGAATCCGGGGACGCTATGTGCGTGTTTTCTAATGATTTTGCCAGTTGTATCTAATTCAAAAACTGTAATTGTCGTGGAAAGCCCCGGTTTAATCGAGAAATTGACGATGCAGGGATTCCCGTTATCCATTGCACAAGCGGGGTCAAAATGAGGATGTGCCGCAAATGCTTCACCTGAAGACAACACACCGTTGAAATATTCTTTACCCAATGTTTCCAAAGTTACAGGGTCGAGAACGTGAGGTTCGGCAGCTTCCCAAAGTGCAAGTAACTTACCACCCCAGTAAATTACGTTGGTATTGGCGATATTCTTTAACTTGAAATCAAAAATATTTGCCAACCAACCACCAGGCTTTTGCGTACCGAAAACACCTCTGTAAAGAATTTTGCCTGCTTTTTGTTCTTGGAGGTACGCTTCAGTCTGGATAAAACGGTTACGAAAATGAGCGCGTCCGTTGGTAAATGTAATTTTACTAATCATCCCATCACCATCAAACGGATGATGAATATGTTGCCCATTTATATCAAATAAGCCGGGGCCATTTCTAAATAATGTTCCTTCAAGTTCTTGGGGAATTTCCCCCTCGATATCATCAATCCAGTAATCATACTCATCTGTAAGCGATTGATATCCCCCTTGCCAGTCGTCACGGGTATAAGACGCTGTTGGTGGTACTGTTGCTGCGTGTTCGTAAAGTTGGAAACCTTGCATATATTGTTCAAATTTAAGAATTGAGATTTTGATATTTTGCCGTATTCACGGCTAAAGCCATTTCTTGCTTTGGGTTGAATATTCAAAGCTAATAAGCTGAAATGGTCAATATCGCTATGGTTTGCAACCGTAGCTAGTCGTCAATAACACAAAATTATTTTAAACTAAGTCGTCAGGGCTAGAATCCAGGTTTCGCAGGAGTTACCCAAATTTTTAGACTAACGTCATTTCCCGCTTGGGATTGCAAATCCCAAGCTAATAGCTTAAGTCCATTGAAATGGACTGAATTTAATTGAGTCATCTTTTAGATGACTTTCGCTATTAGCCTACGGTTTGCAACCGTAGGCGGGTCATCGGCAACACGAAAAAAACTAAAATTACTCAGCCGCTTCTGTACCTGACACTAATTCCGGTACAAACTCCGGTATAAACGGTTGCTCAATTTCATTAGCGGGCGGTGTTACCATTGCGCTTTGCGAGTCTGCCCCTGGTAACCAATTTAAAAATGGTAAGGGTAGCAGCGTACTTACGTTAGTAATAATTACTAACAAAGGTAAGTTATCAAAGTTACTTTCCGAAATTCCCATTAAGTGCGTCAACCCTGCACCCAATTCATAAGAAAGCAAATTTGATAAGTTAGAAACTGACATCAATAAGGCGAAAAAAGTGGCTTCTATGCCAGGAGGACATAATCTTGCTGCGAGTACTAATACTGGCATGTAGGCAATTTGCCCCATCACTGTCAGCACCAAGCTATCACCTAAACTAAACCAGCGGTCGTCAATACCTAAAGAACGGTTAGCATGGGTTACGAGTAGAAGCATGGTCATTCCTAATACTGCGGAGAACACCGTACTCCAACCAAAAATAACGCGGAAAGGCACAGTTTTCAAGAAGCGCTGGAATATCCAAACCCCAGCTAGCGATGCAATACTTGTTACTAAGCGCACCCGTCCTAAAAATTCGGGTTCAAAGTGCAGTTCGTTGGTAGTGAAAAAGAAAAAAGCCGCATCAGCCGTTGGTGTGGCTTGCCAAATAAACACAAATGCTGTGGGTAACCAAATTGCTTTTTGCGTTACAGCTTGACGAAGTTGTTTGATTTGCTGCCCAACGTTAATTGATTCGTCGTTGTGCTGATTTTTATCGCTAACAGGTGTTTCTGCAATTAGCCAAGCGACACCTGAAACAATGAGGGGAAAGCTTGCGGTAATCCAAAAAACGGTACGGGTCGTAAAGTGTTCTAGGAGTAGCCCGCTAAAGTAAGCGGTGATTAATCCTCCCAGGGCAGCAGTTCCCCAACATAACGATTGTAACGAACCTGCGGCTTCGTGCGATTCGCCTCTGGCACGTTCGACAATTAGCGAATCTACTATTACGTCGCTGACAGCAACCGAAAGCGAACCAAGTGCGATCGCAGCCGTTGCCGAAATCGGATCGTGTACAATTGTTGCGAGACTGACCCAAGATATCGTCCCCAATATCCCCGAAGCGATTAAATAAGGGCGACGACGATAACCAAATATTGGCAAACCATCGGAAATAAAACCAAACAGGGGCTTAACAATCCAAGGTAAAGCAACAATCCCAAAAAGTGCTGAAACCTGCGCTGGGCCAAGCCGCAGTTCGTCTTTAAGGAAGAAGCTGACGGCTAAACGCGCCAACCCCAAGATACCTTGGACAAAGTAAACAGTCAAAATGGCGATTAGTTCGGTACTTGGTTCGTTACCGAAGAATATCTTTTCCTTTACTGTTTCTTTAACCTTGGACAAGCTAGAGGAGGAAACCAGCATTGATGAATAATCTTTAAGTTTTATCTACTTTTATATCTTATCGAGTTTTTCACAATTGCTGTACGGGTATGCGTGGATGTCAGGGGATATTGAGAATGTCACATGTATGACAGTGAGGATGATATCTATCCCCATTTACTAAAAAATGGGGTAAATTTTAAAAAAATGAGAAATAAAGGATAGGGGAATGTCATCATCTCAAAAACTTGCCCAATATTACGCTGAACGGGCAACAGAATATGAAAAAATTTATCTCCAACCTGAACGAAAACAATCTTTAGACTCCCTAAAATCGTGGGTAAGTGCTACCCTTTTAAATCATCACGTATTAGAAGTTGCCTGTGGAACAGGTTTTTGGACTCAAGCGATCGCACAAACAGCTTTGTCTATTGTTGCCACTGATGTTAACTCTGAGGTATTGGATATTGCACAAAGTAAATTGATTCCAAGAAATAAAGTTAAATTTATACAGGATGATGCATTTTCATTACAAAAAGCTGTAGATACTAATTTCACGGCAGGTTTTGCAGGCTTTTGGTGGTCGCATATTCGCAAATCAGAAGTTGAGCGATTCTTACATAGATTCCACTCCAAATTATTACCTGGTTCAGTTGTCGTGTTTATAGATAATCTTTACGTTGAGGGGAATAGCACTCCAATTTCTCGTGTAGATGAAGAGGGGAACTCGTTTCAAGAACGTAGCTTGGAAAACGGTACTATCTACGAAGTGCTAAAAAACTTTCCAAATGAGTCTGAGCTAAAGCGTATTTTAGAACCGACAGCTATGAATATTCAATATGAACAATTTAAATATTATTGGTGTGTGTCATACACCTTAGCAAACGTTACATAAGTTCAGTAAAAGTAACCTAACGTTATCAACCATGCTTTGCAGTTTGATGCTCTGCCAGCACTTTTGTTAAAACAGCAGCAGCTTCAAATGAATTCTTTTGGTTGGGAATAGCAACCCCCTCTTGCGTATCTAGGGGAGTTACACCCGCTACATCGTTGGTGCTGGTACTTGCGTCTATTATGGTGTCGTTGGGCTGTTGTAGAAAGTACGATTAGCCCTTAATTCATATCTAAAATGTTATGACAACTAAAATGTTGGGTTTCGCTTACGCTCCACCCAACCTACAATTACTACAATTACTTATCTATTAAAAGCAAAAATCTTGCTTTATTAATTCTCTAACACTTCGCGGATGCGTCGCTCTAATAGCTCTAAATCCAAACCACCTTCGTCACGACTAATACGACGTACAGTCGAGTTGACGTTACCCAAATCTACCAACAAATCTTGAAGAATCTCCTGCTGTTGACGCGATTGGGTAACTTCACGTGGCTCCTGTACTAAGTCACGTACAATGGTATCTTCAGCACGCGATGCCACTATCGGGTCGTTTTGTGCGTGTAAATGAACAAATGTACGTCGTCCAGGCCCGCGTTCTTCCTCAATTGGTATTACAGCTGTCACTTGATCGGAGCGCACGTATTTTCCAAATCCTAAATGAACTAGTACCGATGACTGTATTTTCATGTAGAAGTGCGTTTATTTTTTAACTTACTACTATTATAATTTTTTGTTCAATAACCTGCCAAGTAGATGTATAACGGGTTCTACCCTATTATGGGTAGTAGTCTCCTATTGTCTATATACGCATATGCATTAATACCTACGAGATGATTTTACGATTTGATTTCAATAGATATTTTTGCCAATCGATGATTTTTAACTCAGGCCATGCATACCCCATGTCATTAATTATGATAAGTAGCGGAGGTCAGGATCCGGGTTTCTAGGACAATACCTTCGCCATTTTACGAGAAATAAAGGTTCCAGCCTTCACGGTAAATTAAGGGTTTTCGTTTTCTTGGCAAAACCATTCATCTGTATAAACATGGTACTGATTTTCCCGT
>JANNFJ010001068.1:0-5249 GCA_031379725.1 Calothrix sp. OTE_75_metabat_31 | reverse complement strand
ATACCAGCAATTAACATTTCCAATAACAGTAGCGGGATAGAGAATCCATTACTCGAATGAAAAACAGTCGTTGAGAGAATTGCTGCAATATATCCACCCAAAGCATAAAATCCCGGACTTGCTAAAGATAACTGTCCTGCCATTAGTGGCAAGTACAGCGATAATCCCAGTAATGACCCAAGCACCATTGAGACAATTAGGGAACCGTAAGTAGCAATAAATTCAGGCATAAAATTTGTTGAGATTAAACTTTCTGTATAAATCGTTTACCAAGTAAACCTTGGGGTCTTACTAATAGCATGATAAATAAAATACCGAAAGCTACAGCATCCTTATAACCCGAATATTCTGCGGGGACAAATGCTTCGATGATTCCAATTAAGAACCCTCCGACGACTGCACCGGGAATACTACCCAAGCCACCCAAAACTATAACAGCTAAACCTCGCAACCCGAAAGCTATGCCAAAATAGGGGCCAGCAATACTCACGCTAGAAGCAAGTAAAGTCCCCGCAGCACCTGCTAAAAAGCTGCTAATGAAAAATGTTAAATTTATTATTGGGTCGGCTTGAATTCCTCTTAGACTGGCAGTTGTGGGGTCTTCTGCGATCGCTTGCATGGCTTTACCGTACTTAGTACTACTGATAAAATAGGTCATCAACGCTACAATGACGACAGAAATCACAAAAATCACTATCTGCACGGTACGTATCGGAATCGGATTTTCAACGGTTCCAAAGTTAATTGCTGCGGGTAAGTTACCATAAGTATTGGCTGGAAAAGTGTAATTTTCTGCACCAACAAGATACTGAATTAAGTTAACTATTATTAATGCCACACCCAAGCTAGAGACTACAGTTAATAAAGGGTCAGAACCTCGACGACGTAAGGGTAAAAACGCAATTCTTTCGACTGCTACCCCTACCAATCCCGCAAAAGTACTTCCTAAAATTAAAGCTATGGCAAAGGGTAAGCCAAAGGGTAAACTTGCATTTGCCAGTATTCCGCTAAATCCAAATGCACCTCCCATTAATGCATAAGTAAAATATGCCCCAATGGTAAAAACTGCGCCATGTGCTAAATTAATAATTCCTAAAATTGAATAGACTAGGGTGTATCCTAAAGCAAATATTGCATAGGTGCTGCCGATGGATAACCCGTTTAAAAATTGTTGAAAAAATAGTGTTAAAGACATTATTAATTATTTGGTGATACATTGATTTCGATGTTCAAATCTCCTGATGATGCACAAAGACCGTAGGGGCACGATATATCGTGCCCTTACAATACCGTGAACACGATATATCATGCCCCTACGGTACCGTGGGATAACGACGATAAAACTATTTTACAAAAGCAAATTTACCATTATTACCATCCTTATCCATCTTAATTTGAGCAACATAAAAATCTTTTTGCACCACTTCACCAATGGGTGTAAAGGAAATCTCTCCAACTGGAGTATTATACTTACCAGCTAATATTTGTTTATTCAACTCATCCCGTAGCTTTGGCAAGGGTAAACTATTAAGTTTCGTCTTTTTATCCAAAGCTTGTAATGCCTCTACATAAACCTGAACAGCAGTAAAACCTTGGGCACTAAACTGGGGTGGTTCAGTTTTAAATTGGCTAAGATACGTTTGTCGAAATTTCTGATTAATTTCTCCAGGATGGTCGGGACTGTATGCTTGTGCAATCAGTAGACCATCGCACAAAGCTTTGCAAACCTTCAAGACATTTCCTGTATTCAAACCATTACCACCAATTATTAAACCTTTATAACCAAGTTCACGTAATTGTCGAACTAAGTTACCCCCATCCGCAGATAAACCCGATACAATTGCCAAATCTGGTTTTAAATTGATTGCATTTGTTGCTTGTGATTGAAAGTCAGTGTCGGTAGTTTGAAACTTTTGTACCGTGATTATCTCTAAACCCGAATCTTTAACTGCTTTTTGAAAAATCTCAGTTTCTGATTTGTTCAAAACGTCATTTTGTGCATAAAAAACAGCAACTTTCTTGATATTTCGGTTTTGCTTGAGTGCAGCTTTGACCGCATTTGGTGCAACAGTCGAAATCGGTGCAGAAACTCGTGCTATATAATCACCAATTTCTGGAATTCCTTTCGCAGTATTTGATGCGGCAACTACTGGAACTTTCGCACGTTCAGCAACTGGGTCAGCGCTAAATGCTTGCTGCGATAAAGTTGGGCCAACAATACCAACGACTTTATCTTTGTTAATCAATGCTTGAAAAGCATTAATTGCCCCTTGTTCGTCACCGCTAGTATCTTGAAAAATTAATTTAATTGGAGTACCGTTAATACCACCTTTATCGTTAAAATATTTCTCGGCAATTTTAACTCCATTTACTCCTTCTTGACCCAGCAATGCAACATTACTAGTTTGAGCAAAAGCGATACCAATTGGGATTGCACCCGAAGTACCAGCAGTTGTATTGGGGGTATTATTCGTCGTGGAGTTTGTACCAGTATTACCGCCACTGCAAGCTGCGAAAATCATGCAACAAGTAGTAAGTAATAGTGTATTCAGAGTTATATTTCTTTGCATAACTTAATCATCAACTCGTTTATTAAACGTTGTATCGTTAGTAATTAAATGGGGGAAACTAGACGTATAATATGCAAGCTCCTAAAGCTTAAAGCATACTCTACGCGATACCACATCATGGAAGCCTGTGGCATCGCAACCCGCTACTCAATCATTTACATTTGACCATGCAACGCTAATATCTCCAAGTATTTTGCATATCAATTTTGGTAAAACAGGAGATGGGGAGATTGGGAGATATTAAAGATAGAGAAGAAATATTGCTTTTTGGTTTCCCTTGTCTCCCTACTCCCTACTCCCCTAATTTGGAACTTGCATTCCCTTCTGTACTGCTGGACGGTTTTGCATAGTTTCTACCCAGCGTTTGAGGTGAGGATGATTATCTAAGGTCAAACCTTGGAAGTCGTAAATTGCTACCCAAGGATATGTGGCAATGTCGGCAATCGAATATTCTCCACAAATAAATTCTTTGTCAGTAAGTTGTTTATCTAACACACCATACAGCCGAAGAGTTTCTTTTTCATAACGTTCGATTGCATAGGGAATCTTTTCAGGGGCATATTTTTTAAAATGGTTGAGTTGTCCAAACATCGGACCAACACTCCCCATCTGTAGCATCAACCATTCCATAACCTGAAATCTACCTTTTTGGTCGCTTGGCAGCAATTTCTCGGTTTTTTCTGCTAGATATATCAAAATTGCACCGGATTCAAAAACTGTAATTCCGGTTTCTTGGTCAATGATAGCGGGAATCTTGCTGTTGGGATTGATAGCAACAAACTCAGGTGCAAATTGGTCGTTTTTAGTAATGTCGATTTTGTGGACGTTGTAGGGAAGTCCAACTTCTTCCAGCATTATGGAAGCTTTGCGTCCGTTGGGTGTGGTGAAGGAATACAGGTCAATCATATACAGTACCCTGGAATATTTACCATTACCGAGGGTAGTTTAGCAGGGGGAGGGGGGAAGGGGAAAGGGGGAGAGAGGGGGAGAAGGGGGGAAGGGGACAGGGAAGAGGGGGAGAAGGGGGGAGAGGGAGAGGGGGAGAAGGGGAGGAACTATTCATAACTCCTAACTTATAACTCCTGACAACTGACAACTGACAATTGACAACTGACAACTGACACCTCACTCCGCAACTTCTTGCATCCAATGGTCTGGTAGCTTGATGCCGTCTGGTAAGATAGTAATGCGATCGCCTAATGCTACTTCAATTTGATTTTGCTTTAAATTCTCGACTCGACTCAAATCTGCACCATTGAGATTTGCATCTTGCAGAATAGCACCGGTTAAATTTGCACCCACCAAGTTAGCTTTTGTTAGATTCGTATCGCACAGGTTTGTCTTGACTAAGATAGCTTCGTAAAGGATCGCTTCTTGCAAATTGGCAGTACTCAGGGAAGCATTTTGTAAGTTGGCACCAATTAGGTTTGCACCTTGCAAATTACTGCCAATTAAATTTGCACTATTGAGATTACATGCTTCGAGGTTGGCAAATTGAAGATTTGCATCACACAAATTTGCGGTTTGCAGATTCGCTTGATAAAAAATCACCTCTGATAAATTGGCATCATAAAGAATCGCAGCTTGCAAGTTAGCTTCGTAAAAAACTGCACTCGACAAATTTGCTTTTCGTAAAATAGTTGCTTGCAAATTGGCTTCGTAAAACAAACAACATTGTAAATTAGCTTCATAGAAAACTGCTTCTTCGAGATTGACTCCCGAAAAATCTGCATTTTCTAAGTTTGCCGTGAAAAACGTTACCTGACGTAAATCTGAACCTGTAAAATCAGCACCTCGCAAATTTGCATCAGTCAAATCCGCACCGCGAATATCAATATATCGCAAATCTAACTTTTGATTTTTCTGTTCTTTACTAATATCACGTCGTGCCAAAGCAGTCAAAGCTGCTTGAATGTCTGTCGGTAGCGGTACTAGTTCTGCTTGCGAATCATCTTCGTCAACTAAAATTGGTGCATTTTCTCGAATAAATGCTGCAAAAAGTTCCATAATTGCCCAATGGTCGTTAGGACAATCCTTAGCAATTTGTTCGAGGGTATAAATTGCCCCTAACCGCGTTTCAACTTGGATATTACCAAGCTGTTCAATAGCCTGATATAAACGTCCGGGGGTTAAATTTTCGCGTTCAGGTTCGCCATAACTAACTTCAATTTCAATATCTTGATTTTCTAGGAGTTTTTCTAACAATAATTGTTTAGCTGATGAGAAATTATCACTTATATTAGAGCGACTTTGTTGGATTAGTTGAGCTAAAATTGATGTGTAGTAAGCATTAATGCTAATTATTAGTAATCCTAAAATTGCCGCAATAGCAGTAATGACTTGGGTTATACAATTAATTTTTTCTTCAATTGAGAGGCTGGCAACTTGAGAAATCATAAATACAATTCCTAGCAAGAGTAAAATCAATAATCCCGCCGTTAATTGCAAAGTAAAACTATTCTTACGTGTCTTGATATACGCTTCAATAAAAGACATAAGATGAATAACCCACCTGTATTGCAGTAAATATTATGACTGTAATTACTGTATAAAAGATTCCTATGTTTTCTCCACCGTAAAATCACGTATTAATTTATTTTTTTTTAAATTAATAAAATTTAAAACTATAGACTAATATTTTGATTTTAAAATCGCTTTTAAGAATATCAAATCGAAATG
>JANNFJ010000967.1:0-1922 GCA_031379725.1 Calothrix sp. OTE_75_metabat_31 | reverse complement strand
AGACTACATTTTTATTTTTGGAAATCTATACAAAGTGGCTCTTCACCAGCACAGGCACTACTAGAAGCAAAAATTTTATTCTCAAAAGATTTGCAAAATTCTAGTGATGATTTATTTTCTGCTGCAATAGAACATAAAATGCAGTGGAGTTTCACTTGTTTGGGTTTAGGATGGTGAATTATTTAATATGAGTAATAGTGAAATTGTAGCAAAAATAAAAGAAATACTTCACTCATTTAAGCCCGATTGGCAATTCGTGGGAATATTGAATGAAGATATGCGATTTGACCAATTGACTATGCAAAATCATATCTCCACTTCAGTATTAGAATTAGATTATAGCCCACAAAGATTTAGTCAATATTTTAGGGAAAATCTTAAAAATAAAATTCAAAAAAGAATAAATGCTAATACTGATTCCAACGATAGTATTTTTTCTGTAGAAATATGTCCAAATGGAGGTGATAAACAAATAACTAAAATAATTTTTATATCAATAAATCTCGGTAGAATTTTGGCAGAACAAGGTTAATAGAGGTGAAAATGTATACATTTTGCTGGATAAAAAGGAAAGACCCGACGACGAAAACTTTTGTACAAGTGCTAGGAATGACTATTGGGGGGGAAGGAGGTATTCAGAGACTTTTGTATCGCTGCGTGTTGCATGAATACACGAAAACTGCGTTACTTATTCCAAGCTATAAGGTTTTTTCAACATATCAAGATAATCTTATTTATGATTTCACTAAACTAGAAAAATCAGACCAAAGTGAACGAACAACCCCCCCAAGCCTCCGAAAAGCTATTCTTGACTTCATACCTTTAACTTGGACAGAGGAAGAACCCACAATGATTGGTAACGTTGCTACCAATGAGTTTGATTTGAAATCCCGTGCTGGAATTGGTGAACCAGATGTCCAACAACTGAGATATAGGAAGCACCAGCTATACTACTTGGGGAATGGCAATGAAATCGAGTATGACGGATTATGGGCATTTATTCAGAACGCAACTAGCCAATCACAGGAAGATCCGGGTACTCCACCTGGTTATGGTCCTTGAAAAATTGTATCCAATTGGAATCTGGCACATAACTCGATAGCGTTATTTGAAAGTTATCGTTTTCCTTTAGTGCTTTACTTGCTTTTTGTTGAATCCAGTTTTCAATCTGGGGTACTGACTTTAAGTAGTGAAGCACTTGTTGTGCCTTTTTGAAATTACTTTCTAAGGTAAGAATTTCCGAGTAAATTAGTAAGGCATGATTTGTTATATTGGAAACGTTTTCTGCAAAAAATAATGCCTCCTGAAGTTCTTTTTTTGCTTTTTCATAATTGCCAAATCGCAAATCTAATTTTGCTGATACAATCAAGTAGTAACCTTTAGTTGTAAATATGAAATCTCCAAACTTAATTCTAAATGATTTTATTAACTTATCTGCTTGAGTAAGTTTATTGTTATTTGTATACAAGTCAATTAAGTATAGTGTTGACCACTGTATCACGGACATCTCATCTAATTTTTCCGCGATTTTTATTGTCTCAAACAAGAGTTTTTCTGCCTCGTGTATTTCATATGGTAAACAAAGAATCATGATTTCTGCTATTGAGAGATTGACATAACTTAACCCTCTTAAGTCACCTAGTTCTGCAAAAATATGAGATGCCTCATTCAAGGCGTTCATACCTAATTCATATTCTCCATTTGCGATATAAGTTTGTCCAAGACTATTAATAGACATTGCTTGTCGGTGACGCATTCCCAATTCATTAGCAAGCATCGCTGCTCTCTGATAAAATTGAACCACCTTTTTGGATTGACCTAGGCTCTTAGCAACATACCCGAGAGTATTTAGGTTTTTTAAATGCAATTCACTTGGCTCTAGCGGCTCGAGAATAGCTTTTGCTTGGGTTGCTAATTCTAAT
>JANNFJ010000964.1:0-6984 GCA_031379725.1 Calothrix sp. OTE_75_metabat_31 | reverse complement strand
GAACAGGTCAGTCTTACCATTACGGTCAAAATCGGTAACAACAGAATTCCAACCTGCCCCTGTTGTTGCCAATGCTGCTGAACTTGCCACAGTTGCACCGTCCATCAGCCAAACAGAATTTTCGCCAGTTTGCTTATTGTTCCAGATGAGGTCGCTTTTGCGATCGCCATTTGTATCTCCGACGGTAAAATCCCAGTTTGGATCGACGGTTGTTAACGCAGTTTCAGAGACTACAGTGCCACCATCCATTAAAGTCGCGGCATTTTCACCAGTATTTTTGTTGCGCCAAATTAAATCGGTCTTTCCATCGCCATTCAGGTCGGCGATTTTAAAGTTCCACTCTGCACCACGGGCTGGTAAAGAGACTCCTTCGGGAGTTGCACCATTCATCAACCAAATCGCAACTTCATTTGTCTGCGAATTACGCCAAATTTTATCGGTTTTGCCATCGCCATTAAAATCTGGGTTAATTGCCGCACTACTAAATATAAGATTCGGGTTGGGGTTAAGCCCCTGTGCATCGACTGGTTGCGATGAACCCTTTAAACTCGAAACATTATTATCATCAAAACTATTGCTACTCTGAGTATATATTGAAGCACCAACACCAGTAGAAAGTTCTGTGGATTTTTGCGAATCAAACATGTTTGATAATTATCAACAATCGTTATCAACCTTTTTACTATTCATTGATAATTAAAAGTGTTATTTTTAAACATATAAAGCCCTTTATTGATTTTTTATTTAAGTTAATTGGTTCGTTAATAACATTGTTTTATCAAGATATATTCTAAATAAAATTAAAAGCAAATCCTAGATGCTTAACATTATTTATAAGCTGACAATTAAATAATATTTTCTCGTAGGTTAGGCGTCCCGCCTGACCTACAATTTATTGACAGGCGGGACGCTATTGGTGTCAACTTAATCTAAAACCCTTGTTAAAACCTATAGATCCAGAAGAACCCCACCCTAACCCTCCCCGCTTGCGGGGAGGGGATTAAGGGGTGGGGTAAAATGACTGTGGCATAAGCGTTTGAGCTTAAGTTGACACCAATGGCATCCCGCCTGACCTACAAATTACTGACAGGCGAGACACCTATCCTACGTATATAACAATTTATGGCATGGAATATTGAAGGCATTGCAGAAAAGTTTTAGCTTCAGGATGTTGAGAATTAACAAAATCTTCTGACGTACCCAATACAACCAATTCACCTTCATGCATCAAACCAATCCGCGATGCCAAAACAAATGCTTCTTGAATGTCATGAGTGACAAATACAACCGTTTTACCTAATTCTTGTTGCAACCGCTTAAATTCGCGTTGAAGTTCTAGCCTAGTAATTGGGTCGAGTGCCCCAAAAGGTTCATCCATCAACAACATCGGTGGGTCTGCAGCAAGTGCCCTGGCAACACCAACCCGTTGACGTTGCCCTCCCGAAAGTTCCTGCGGGTAGCGTTGGGCGAATTGTGCGGGTTCCAACCCAACTAGGTGCAATAACTCATGCGATCGCGTTTTGATTTGTTTGGGTTTCCAACCTTCCAATGTGGGGACTAAACCGACATTCCGTTCAACTGTAAAATGGGGAAATAAACCCGTTTCTTGAATGACATAACCAATTTTGCGCCGCAATTTGATTTCATCCCATTGGGTTGTCGGGATGCCATCGAATAATATCTCTCCTTGGGTAGGTGTTAAAAGACGGTTGATTAACTTCATTGTCGTTGTTTTGCCGCTACCACTGCGTCCAAGTAATACCAGTATTTCACCGCGTTCGATAGTAAAGTTAAGGTTGGAGACTGACGCACGGCTATTACGGTTGAGGGTAACATTGCGGAATTCGACGGCAATCGAGTTATCTTGCGGCATGATTGAAGTAGAAAAAGGCTATTGCATAAATATACATAAATTGACCGCTAATTATAAACAAAATTAACGGTCAATTTGAAATTCTAGTTAAATGTAAAGTTAAAATTCTATGCTGGTTCGGTATTTGCATTAACTAAATATAATGATTCCAACTCCATCCGCTGTTCGGCATTACCTAAAAAATAACCATCAATTATTGCAGAACCTAAAAGTTGACCGAGTTCGTCACGAGTTATTGTAATATTGCTGTCAAACGGGTCATTAGGTATATTTCCTAAAATTGCACCAATCGACCGCTGGATTACTTCAAGCAATTCTGGTGAGTTTGGTCTTGATAATTGGATTACTGTTTCTGGGTTTAGCGATTGGAGGTATTGTGAAAATGTATTATTCATACTTTCAGATTCAAAATTATCTGGGTTGCGACGTGAAAGGTTACTCATAATAGTCAATTATTAAAGCTTACATCTCAATTTACCAGTATCTAGCTCATTGCGAATTGAGTAAAGCCGAACTAATTTAATATCGGTTTTTTCGCCTAATTAAAATATTCATGGTGAGGGAGTATTTAAAATGACTAAAGTTAATATGGAATCATCTACTGTTTCTTTCGGATGTTAATCGTGTGGAAGATGGCGAGGGATTAGTTTACCTTGTGAGTCTAATCTTTGTTCGCGTCAGCGTGCGCGGAGCGCTTACGAAGCGTGGCGAAGTGTTCAGCAATTAGCTCGGCAGCTCGTGTTTCAATCTTTCGGGCGCTAATATTGAATGTATAAACAACAAGCGACATCCAGCAACCAATGGCAACGCAAAAAGTCACGGTTGAACTACCACAAGCCATTTTTCAGCAATTGGCTCGTATTGCTACCGCAACCCAACAACCCTTAGAACTTCTGGCAGCCCAAAGCATTGCCAGCAACTTGCCCCCCACACCGGACAATGCTCCGGTAGAAATTCAAGCAGAACTTTTGCTTCTTCAAACGTGGGATGATGAAGAATTGCTTGCGATCGCCCAAAGTAAAATTACAACTGAGCAACAACAACGCCATGTAGAACTATTAGAGAAAAACTCGTATTGCGACCTAACACCCGTTGAACGTCAAGAACTTAGCGAGTTAAGGATAGCTGGCGATCGCTTAATGTTGCAAAAAGCCTATGCTTGGTCAGTTCTCCGTTGGCGAGGGCACACAGTACTAGCTTTAAATGAATTGCCCGAATAATCATGGCTATTTCCGATAAAATTCGTTCCGAGGTTATAGACAGAGCAGGGTATAGATGTGAGTATTGCCAAACTAACTCCCGGTTGATTGGTATGCCATTAGTAATGGAGCATATCTTTCCTAAAGTTTCTGGGGGCAAAGACGAATCGGAAAATTTAGCTGCTTCTTGTTATCGTTGTAACGAATTTAAAGGTGCAAAAACCCATGTAATTGACCCACAAACAAGCCAGTTAGTTCCGTTATTTAACCCAAGACAACAATCTTGGCAGGAACATTTTAACTGGGTAAATGGTGGAACCCATGTTGCTGGTCTAACACCTACAGGTCGAGCAACCGTAATTGCTTTGCGACTAAATAATGAGTATATAACTGAGGCGAGAGCATTGTGGATTGAGAGCAATTGGCATCCACCTACCAGGTAGTTATTGCAAATATTGAGTGAGTATTTTTTTATGCAATCGAATATATCAACAAAAGGTTTGGTTGGACAAATAACTACTTTAGTTGCGATTGTTGCAGCTTTTGTTGTCAATGTGTGGTCAAATATCTTTCCTATAGGTGGACTTAATATTGGCAAAATTTCTAACATCCTATTCAAAGATGTTTTAATTACTCCTGCTAATTATGCTTTTGTAATCTGGGGATTAATTTACCTGGGTTTGCTTGCGTTTGGTATTTACCAAATTCTTCCTGCCCAGAGAAATGACTCAAATTTACGTAAAGTTGGTTATTTACTTGTAATCGCTTGCATTTCTCAGATTGCTTGGGTATATCTTTTTATGTTACGGATGTTTGTACTTTCGGTTGTGGCAATGCTAGGGATTTTGTTACCGCTAATTGGTATTTACTTACAGCTAGCAAATCGCTCAATATTAACATCACGGGTGCAGAAGTGGTGCGTCCGATTGCCGATGAGTATTTATCTAAGTTGGATTAGCGTTGCTACCGTAGTCAATTTCGCTTGTGCATTGTATGCGGTTCGTTGGAATGGTTGGGGTATCTCCCCAACAACCTGGACGATTTTGATGGTGATTATTGCCAGCGCGATCGCATTCCGCATTACGTCCCAATACGGTGATACCGCTTATACATGGGTGACTGTCTGGGCATTGGTTGCAGTTGCAATCAAACAATCGAGTAATCTGCCTCTACTTACTGTCACCATTTCCAGTGCAGTTGTTGTAACAATTCTGAATATTATGCATACTCGTATATTTGGGCGCAATCATTAATTATTATGGCTTGTGGTTTTTACTTTAAATTAATTTTCCTCTGAAAATCCACTTTGAGCCACAAGCCGAGGATAAACTAGTATAAAAAATATCATCCACGTTAATACAGGAATAGCAATAAGAACCGTTAACCAAATTATTTTAAATATTAGCCAACTTCCACTAATTAACGTTATACCAGTCAGCAAAATCGACCAAGGTTGACACCACCAAGGTTTATAATCCCAAACATTCACAGGTTTAGTTTCAGACATTATTTATAAATACGATTGAGTTACTAATATTTAAATATAACAAAAAACAGTTAAAACATTTTACCAAAACCATAATACATGTAGGGGCGGGGTCTCCCCGCCCTATATATCTGACCGCAGAGGCACAGAGGGCACGGAGTAAATAGCGGGTTTGGGAGAGTTTTTGCGTAAGTCCTAATATTTTACCCTGTCCCATAATCTCCCGCCCTTACCATATATAAATTAAATTAGTATTACAATATTAAGTAACAGAATACTCAATATAAAATCAGAATGATGGGAGCAGTTCGGGTTAAAGTCAAGTTAACAAATACCATTGATGAGGAGCTAGTTACAAGAGGTTTACTTGCCCCTTCGTTATTGCGTCAGTATGAAGTTGATGGATTAGTTGATACAGGTGCAGTTTCTCTTGTAATTCCAATCCAGTTAGTAGAACAATTAGGGTTACGGATTCGAGGACAGCGCATGGCTCAATATACCAATGGAAGCGAAGAAGTGATTGGAGTTACTGGACCTGTAATTATTGAATGCGAAGGACGAGAGACAGTTGTTGAAGCGTTAGCAATAGGGAATGAAGTCTTAATTGGTCAAGTCGTTTTAGAGCAAACTGATTTACTCGTAGATTGCAAAAATCAAAGATTGATTCCAAATCCAGAGCATCCAAATTATCCTGTAGCAATGATTAAGTGATTTTAAATAGAATGGATTTTACTTCACTTAACCTATTAATTTTTATTTGTGTGGGATTGATATCAATACTTGCCGCTTAAGGATAGTCGAGAGGTCTAGAAAGCCGGATTCTTGAAGAATCCGGCTTTCTAATTTCCCTTTAACCACCCTTCAATATTTGTATGTTTGTTTTTATCTCTACGTCTTTACGGCAAATTACTTTTCCACAATTTCACGCACCAATTGCGCTAACTTATCCGCACTATCAGGCAGCACAACACCCTTCGCATTTTCTCCCATTTGCCGCAACTCATCCGGTGACTGCAACAACCGTAAAACTTCATTTTGCAAACCTTCTGCTGTCAACTCCGACTGTTTAAACAACAATGCAGCATTTACAGCAGTAAACACATTCGCATTATAAGTCTGATGGTCTTCCGCAGCGAAAGGATAGGGTATCAAAATTGCCGGAGTTCCACATACTGCTAACTCGGTCATACTACCTGCACCCGAACGACTTATAGCTAAATCGGCTCTGCGTAATAATGCTGCCATATTTTCATAGAAGGGCAACGATATATACTGCGGATGTTGCAAGCTGTTGGCTTCGGGGTCACTGTCTCCAGTCAAATGGACGACATACGCACCCGCAGCAAACCAAGCTGGGGCAGATTGCCGTACTAACTTATTAACGGCAACCGCACCCTGACTGCCACCAAATACAACAATTAAAGGTACATCTTCAGGAATCGCTAAATCTAAACTTGCGGCAATATCTGGATCGAGGAACTGCGATCGCACCGGCGTACTAGTATAAATAGTTTTTGCTTTAGGTAAGTATTTAGCTGCGACATCAAACCCGATTGCCACCGCATCGCACCAGGGACCAAAAAAGCGAGTGACTTTTCCCGGTAGTGCATTCGATTCGTGGAGAATCACAGGCAACCCCAAGGAACGTGCTGCAATTACTGACGGGCCAGCAATGTAGCCTCCAGTGGTAAAAACTCCTTGGAAGTTACCCTTTTTGAGGAGTTTACGGACTTCTAGAACGGAACTTGCAAGTTTCCCTAACGTCAGCAGTGAAGAAATTCCAAAACCTTTTTGAAATCCTTCAACAGTTATGGTATTAAGCTTATACTGTTTGGGAACTAATTGGGTTTCGAGGCGATTGGGGACACCCAACCATTCGATTTGATACTCTGGCAATTTTTCCGCCAGTGCGATCGCTGGAAACAAATGTCCTCCAGTCCCGCTTGCAGCTACTAATAATCGTATCGGTGTATCAACCATCAATCATTTACCCTTGTGAGTCGCATAACTAAGATAAAACAAATCCACAATTTTCTGTAGTTAAAAACGTATCAGCAATGTCTAACTTTATTAATTTATTACTGAGACGCTCAAATCGTCTAAAAGTCAACCATCGGTTAACTTTTTTTCTACTTGTACTGAGTTTATTTAGTGGCTTTAAGTGCGTTCAAGCCAGCACTCCAGCAAATGCCCCTGCCGAACTCAAAACTCTACTAACGCAAATTGATACCGCCGCAAGTAAGGGGGATGTGAAAACGGTAATGCAATATTACAGCCCTAATTTTACACATGGGGACGGTTTAACGCGCCAAAATATGGAAAAAGCCCTCACCTCGTTATGGAAGCGCTACCCCCAATTGCGCTATACAACACAGCTACAATCGTGGAAATCCCAAGGTAATGGGATTGTTGCCGAAACTGTGACC
>JANNFJ010000891.1:0-7549 GCA_031379725.1 Calothrix sp. OTE_75_metabat_31 | reverse complement strand
GGTCGGTTTCATAATGCCCAAGAAGTTATTCAAGCTGCATTACACCTGTTAGAAGCACAAAATCGTTCAATTCCCGCATGGGTTGAGCAAACTCGTGTCAAAATTGATGAAGCTGTGGAAGCATCAAAATATACTCCACCTATTGATGGTGAAACCTTTATCTCTGAATTGTTAGAGCGTTTTCAACGAGCAAAATGAGACTGAGGAATGAAACGCTATGTCATTAACATTATTGCTAGTAGGGATTTGAGAGAAATTTCTGACTATTTTTACTCACTTAATATTGAGGCAGGAGAACAATTTTTTATTCAGTTTAGTAGTAAATGCAAGCAATTGGCAGCTTTCCCAAATTTGGGTCGAAGTTATGCCGAAATTTTGCCTTCTTTACGCGGAATCCCTTTACAGAACTATATTATTTTTTACAGATTGCTTGAAGATGGTGTAGAAATCATGCGGGTAGTCAGTGGTAGACGCGATTTACCATTCTTATTTCAAGGTCAAGAAGATTAACAACTGTCATGCTGACGCAGGAAGCATCTGATTATTTACCTTCGTCGATGTGCCCCAACTGTCATGCTGACGCAGGAAGCATCTCAATATTTACCTTCGTCGATGTGCCCTAACTGTCATGCTGACGTAGGAAGCATCTGAGTATTTACCTTCGTCGATGGTCAAGGGAACACTCCATAGGAGCATCGCATGGAAGCTTTTTTCGACTACGTTCGTAACATGGGATTCTTCCCTACGGTCAGAATGACAGTTTAAATTTCCCTACTGTGAGAATGACAGTCTAAATTTCCCTACGGTCAGAATGACAGTCTAAATTTCCCTACGGTCAGAATGACAGTTTAAATTTCCTTACTGTGAGAATGACAGTCTAAATTTCCCTACTGTGAGAATGACAGTCCAAATTTTCCTAAATTTTCCTTACGCCATCTTGCATCAGCTTTGCGATTAGTTCTAATTTCCAAAATCCTAATTCCTTGCTTTGGCAATGGGTTTAATTTCTCCTGTAATTCTTGCCAAGATGTAATTAATTGATGCTCAACATCATATGTAGCAGCTAATTGAGAAAAATCGATATCTTGAGGAGTGGCAAACAATTCTTCAAAAGGTGGTTCAAATTGGGCAATCGGTAACATCTCAAAAATCCCACCTCCATTATTATTTATGAGAATTATAGTTAAATGCCCCACGAATTTATTGCGAATCAAAAAACCATTGGTGTCGTGCAATAAAGCCAAATCACCTGTTAACATGACGCTGCTTTGATTGCGGTGTGCCACTCCTAAAGCCGTTGATAAAGTGCCATCGATACCGTTTGCACCCCGGTTAAAAAAGGGTTGGATGCTAAGACTATTTGGTTTCCAGAAAAATTCGATATCCCGCACTGGCATACTATTAGCTATGAATATCGGCGTTTCTGATGGGAGAATTTGCGGTAGTAACCAGGCAATTTTACTTTCGAGAAAATGATTTACTCCGGTGTCAACCTCTTGAAATACTTCGTCAATTTTGCTTCTAACCTCAATTTCGGCGGTTAGCCACTGTTTGATATAGTTCGTCAATAATTCTCCTTCACCCTTTACCCTTTCACCTTGCCCCAACTCTTCAATACTTATTCGCAGATGGGTTGTTTTCCCATGCAGGGGGTCGAGATTTTGATAAGTTTTATCAATTATCCAATATTGGGGTTGAATTGCCGTTAACCAGGTTCGCAATTCTTTACTAGTTGGCATATCCCCAATTTGGATAACCATTTCAGGGATTAGCTGGTTTGCTGTCTTGGGGTTTCGCAGGATTAAATCGTAGGTTGAGATGATGTAAGGGTTGAGGTTTGCGTAATTGCGAACTGGCGAAAGTCCCTCTGCTAGAACAGGGAAATTGAGAGTTTCGGCAAGGGTTGCGATCGCACGACAATATTCTTTCGGGTTTTGCGGTTGGGCAACTCCAGCAATGATTATTCCCCGGTGGCAATGAGGGAGTAGGGGCGCAAGGACTTGCGCCCCTACAGGAGTAGGGAATAAGGAGGGGTAAGAAGGAGTTTTAATATGGGAAAAAAAGTTTTCGGGGTCTAATTTTAAATTTATTGCAGTTAAATCAACTCCGTCGGGAAGTGGAGCGAGGGGGTCACGCAGGGGTATATTTAAATGGACTGCTCCTGGTATGGGTGAAAGGGTACGCTCCCAAGCATAAATGAGGGTTTGTCGTAAATAGCCGAGCATTTCCATCGAAGCAACGGGTACAGCGAGTTCGGCTTGCCAGTTGGGATAATTGCCATATAGTTTTACTTGGTCGATGGTTTGACCGGAGTGGCTATTTCGTAATTCGGCTGGTCGGTCAGCGGTTAATAATAATAAAGGTACGCGGCTTTCGTTCGCTTCGATAACAGCCGGATAAAAGTTTGCCCCTGCTGTACCCGACGTGCAAATTAGCGCTGTGGGGATTCCGGTTGCTTTTGCCCTTCCTAATGCAAAATATGCGGCTGAACGTTCATCAAGAATTACTATTACTTCAATATCGGGTGATTGCTGGGAAAAAGCGACAGCAAGGGGAGTTGAACGCGAACCAGGGCAAATCACAGCGCAAGTTAATCCCAACCGCTTTAATGTTTCGGTGAGGATAAATGCCCAAAGTTCGTTTGTGTTCCGAAAGGAAGTTCGCATCTAGGGAGAGTAGGGGGAGGTTGGGACTGTAGGGAGGTAGGGTGATAGGGAGTGTGGGGTGGGGTCGGGCGGGTTTTTGAGGATTTTTTGTGGGCTGACTGGTTGGTTGGTTAACCCGCCCTTACAGGATCTAGGTCTACTTATTCCCTTCCCTCTCCCCCTCTCCCCCTCTCTCTTACTCCCTACTCCCCACTGCCTATTCCCATTACAATCCAATATGCTTTGTTTCTCATTCTAAATACTCCTATGGATTGTATTCACGTAAGTGGTATTCGCGTTTATGGTTACACTGGCTACCTACCAGAGGAACAGGTACTAGGACAATGGTTTGAAATCGATGTCAAATTGTGGCTCGATATTTCGACTGCGGCTAAGTCGGATGCGATTGAAGATACCCTCGATTACCGCAGTGTTATTAGTTTAGTGCAGCATATGGTCAAAACTTCAAAATTTGCGTTAATCGAAAAGCTTGTTAGCGCGATCGCAGAATCCATTTTGGCAGAATGTCCGCACTCAACACAAGTCCAAGTCATTCTCACTAAACCAGCTGCCCCGATCCCTGACTTCGGTGGCAAAATTAGCCTTGAAATCACAAGGACAAGGGGGTAAGCATTAAGGATTAGGGGTTAGAGGATTAAAAACCCTCTAATACCATTTTGATATGAAGATGCATATAACCAGCCTGCCTTGGCAGGCTACCCTGCGGGAAGCCGCTACCGCGTCTATGTATCGATAGCCCCAGGCGTATGCAGCCTGCGGGCGTTCTATGCAGCTTCACATAGAATTGGTATAACTCCTATTTTCCCAACCATTCTTTATTTATACATAGAAATTGTATTATATTTACCTGTTTTTATTGCTGTAAACTGTTACATAGTTATACATACTTGATATTATCAGGTTGAAACAGCCAACAAAATCTGATTTTATGCTAATTAGTGTATTTTATTAACATTTAATTTATTTTTATCCGGCTAAGTAAATTCAGTAGTGAATTGTTATTTACTAGTGTCTTTTTAATTACAATACGAATATGTTTTTTATACTCCATACATAAAAAAACTGTAATAACTGGATATTAACTGCATAGATTAATCGAATTAAAGTCGTAAAAAATGCAGTTTAAAGGAATCCCTATCGCCTAAAATGAGTGTAAATTGGCATTATTAATTTGCATCAATAGTGCAGCCAGTTTTAAGATTATTTATGATAGAATTAGTCTCTCTAAGATTGGGTTCACACCGTTAGCAGCATCTGAACCATATTCAGCAGGTGATTGTAGCATGGACTGCCCGAAAATCCTAGTTGTGGAGGATGAAAAACTCCTCGGTGTAGATATTAGGAATAGTTTACAAAGGTTAGGGTATACGGTTCCGGATATTACTAACTCAGGTGAAGCCGCGATTCAAAGAGTAGCAGAAACACAACCTAATTTAGTGTTAATGGATATCTGTTTAACTGGGAAGATTAATGCGGTACAAGCAGGAGAAATTATCCAAAAAAAATTTCATATACCAGTATTATTTTTGACTAAATATACATCTCAAACGAATTCGTGCCATCAATTGCGCGAACCGTTTACTTACATTATTAAGCCGTTTGGAGAACGAGATTTACATGTTGCAGTGGAAATGGCACTTTATAAACACCAAATAGAAAAGAGATTCGAGAGTGAACAGCAGCGGTTACTAACAGTTATTAACAGTATGGGTAGTGGGGTAGTTGTCACTGATACTACTGGTTGTATCGAGATGATGAATCCGATTGCAGAAGCAATAACTGGTTGGAAACTAGAATTCGTCTTGGGTAAGAAAATTAGCCAGGTGTTTAAGCTGATTCAAAAAAGTACGGGTGAAAAAATAGATTATCTTGCTCTTCAAGTAATGCAAACGGGTGCAGTGTTGAATCTACCGGATGATTGTACTTTAATTACTAGGGATGGTACGGAAGTACCAATTGGTGATAGTATGGCTCCGATACGCGATCGCAATGGGATAATTACAGGTGTAGTTTTAGTGTTTCAGGATATTACCGACCGCAAACAAACCGAAGCTAAGTTGGTAAAGAATGCTTTTTATGATGCATTAACATCGCTACCGAATCGGGTTTTATTTTTGGATCGATTGCGACAAACGTTTGAACGTGGAAAACGAAGGAATAATTATCGGTTTGGATTATTGTTTTTAGATTTGGATGGGTTTAAGAGCATAAATGACCGTTTTGGGCATTCTATGGGTGATGATTTATTAGTTGCGATCGCACGACGTTTAGAATTATGCGTACGTAGTGGAGATACAGTTGCAAGGTTTGGTGGTGATGAGTTTGCGGTGCTGTTGGAAGAGATTAAAGGTGTTAGCGACGCAACGAATATTGCTAAACGCATCCAAGAAGCGTTGAAAGTACCATTACATCTCAACGGTCAGGAGTTTATTTCTACAGCGAGTATTGGCATTGCCTTGAGTGAAGACAGTCATGAAGAACCTAGTAATATGTTGCGCGATGCGGATGTTGCAATGTATCGCGCTAAACAGCAAGGTAAAGCTAATTACGCAGTTTTTAGTTAGGGAGTAGGGAGTGGGGAATAGGGGAAGAGTATTAATTTAGGTGATGAACCACAGAGAACACAGAGGACACAGAGAAATAAGAGTTAGGGAGGTTTTCTGGGTAAGTCTTATAATTCATAACTCCTAACTCCTAACTCCTAACTCCTAACTCCTTACTTTGTCCTTGTAGGTGCTAAAACCATCAACATATCAAACTGTTCTTGTTCAGTTGTTTTAGAAGTCGTAGCACTGAGACTGTAAACTGAACCCATCCCCTGTTTAAATCCTTTAACAAACTGATTGTTTTGGTATTCTTGAGGAATAAAGCCGTAAATCCAGGATAAAGAAGAACCCATATTTACGTAAAAATATCCTTGATTCGGGTAGGGTAGAGAGTTAGTCGCAGTGGAAAAATTGTAAGTGGAAGATAATGGGACTTGAGGTTTGGGTACTAAATCATTAATCGCACCCAAACCAGTTGTAAAAAGTAGAGTATTTTCGTCTGTCCAACTGTAAGCAAATAGACTTGTAGAAGCAACTTTGCTATCCCAACTGGTGACAGATTGACCTTTGATATCACTATTTTTGACAACTATTTCACCAACACCAATATTTTTCAGCAGTTGCTTAAATTTATCCAGTGTTTTTTCTGCGGCACTACGGTTACTCGTTTTTACAACCAAACCAATACCCAAATTGGACTTGGGCATAATTGAATTAAATAAACCGCCCTTAGTTGGGAACATGAAAAAGCCATATTCACCATCCATCCAACCAATAATATCGCGGTCTAAATCTAAATCAGTACTACTTTTGACAAAGTTGCGAAAATCTGCTAAACCCTTCTTAAATTCAGATGTAGTACTCAATAAACTAACGATTGTTTGCCATTGCAAGCTAATATTGCTACCAGTGGAAGCTGAATATGTGGCAGCAGGCATTTTAGATATAATTGACTGTTCTTGCTTATTCACAGACTTAATATTAGCAGTTTCAGACTTGCTTAAAAAAGTTTGAGATTGGAAACGTAATCCTTCTGGTTGCAAACGGATGGTACTGTTAATACTTGCGTATTTTTCAAATTGTTCGGGTTTAAGTGCTTGAAGTGCGGGTAAAGGTACGGGAAGATTTGGGTCGTTGGCAAAATCCTTAATTAAAGCTAGATATTTGCCAGGATTTTGATACATTGAAAACAAGACCCCATCTCGGTTTTGCTGAGTAAAAGCTTGAAATTGAGGATTTTTTGTAATTGTCAGTTGATTTCCAGTTTTATTCTCAATTAACTGTTCGATAGATTTAGGACTTAAGCCCAAAGCAACGTATCCTGGAAAAGTTGTAACTGCTAGATAGTTATCATCGCTAGTCGGCTGTTTTTTGCTTGTGCTGGTGGGAATTGGTATGTTCGCAGGAGGAGTTATAATTTCAAAGATAGTTGCACCTTGATATTCTCTGACTTTGACTCGTTGTTTATCCTTGACAAGTGTATCTAAAAAAGACTTTAAACCAGTTTCGTTAGTAATTGGGGCTATCGCTACAAAGTTAGATCGTAGAGTTACACGAATGTTTCCGACTTTCGGCATAAACCCAATTGCAGCTTCGTCCCCAATGAATGATTGTATTTCTTTGAAATAATCCAAATTAGCGCCCTTGGGTAAGAACTGCAATATGTTCTGCTGTACTAGATTGAATAATTGAAAGCGATTTAAACTTTCCCAAATTTCTGTTTTAGTATTAATTAAAGCCACTAAAGGAGCATCCGCAGGAAAAAAATTACCGATGGAATTTTCCTGATTGGAAATAATAGAATTATTTAGCTGTTCTAAAACCGCTTTTTGGCTGTCTGCCGAAAGTCCCAGGTTAGATTCTCTTTTAGATACAAAAAAATCAACTTTTCTTTCTGTAGGTATTTCAACCGATAATGGTTTATGTGGACGAGTATGATTCAATCCTTCCGCCTTTGCGACCGAAGTACACAGCAACAAACTCAGGGTACTTGTAGTTCCCAATTTTAGCAACTTATTCATATTAATTATTTACCTTAATTACTTAGATTTTCGCACAAAATAATACACTCGGCATTCGTATTATTTCGTGTTATCTTTAATATACCCTCGTCCCGATTTACCTTGTCAAAGGGATAATATTGACTCTAAATATTTGCGGTAACTCTCACCAACCACTCCCAATACTACGTAGGTTTTGGATAGCCGAGGGGGCTAGAAACCCGGTATCCAATACTGCAAGGGATAGCTTTAGATCCCCCCAACCCCCCTTCTTAAGGGGGGCTAAAAGCCTTACAAAGTCCCCCAACTTATCGGGGGATAATGGTGGATCTATTTT
>JANNFJ010000830.1:0-3146 GCA_031379725.1 Calothrix sp. OTE_75_metabat_31 | reverse complement strand
ATTCGATTTAGATGTTAGGAATAGAAAATTAGGAATAATAATAGGGATGCTAGTACTGTACAAATTATATTATAAGGGTGTTCAGGGTTGAGGTTGCGGATAAGGGCGGGGAGATAAGGGGGATAAGGGGGATAGGGGGGATAAGGGGGATAAGGCAATAAGGCAATAAGGCAATAAGGCAATAAGGCAATAAGGGCGGGGAGACCCCGCCCCTACGGTTCTTTATATGAAATAATTAAAATCTATACACTTACACTTTTTATGGGTAAGCCGATGTTAGGCATTTATTAAATTATGCTTACCCAAGTTAATCTAAAATCTAAGGTTCGCTTGTATCAAATGCAGGTGCGGGAAAACCTTGTAAACCGGGTTCCGATTTGGTGATGTGCTGACGTAAATGGTATTGGACGGTGGCATTTTCTCCCTTAAGTGCTTTGACACCACTGGTGATTTGATGTATCCACCAAACGTCTTGAGTTTGAACTGCTTCAAAACCTGCCGCACCCATCCATGCATCGATACTACCATCGCTGTAGTCACGAATATACGGTTCTTCAAATACCTGATTGAGCCATTCTACTTGTCGTAATGTTTTTTGATTGCCATCTAAAACTAATACTTGTCCTCCAAATGTTAGCAAACGGAGGCTTTCACGCAAGATATTCTGTGATACCAACGCTGGTGTTTCATGAAATAATAATGATGCTGTTACCAAATCAAAACTAGCATCGGGAAATCCGGTTTTTTCGGCATTCCCATGTCGCCAGTTTATATCTAAACCTGCTTCGATGGCTTTATGTTCAGCCCTTACCAACATGTAGGGTGATAAATCCAAACCAATTACTTCAGCTTCCGGAAACGCCTGCTTTAACATCAATGTAGTGGAACCTGTACCGCAGCCTAAATCTAATATACGTCGCGGGTGGACTTTCACCGCATCAATTACAGCTTGACGAATCCAAGTTTCATTCGGCAAGGAAACATATTGAGTAATTGGGTCGTAGGTAACCGCAGCACCAGAAGTGAGATATCCCCCCTTAATGCCGTGAAAATTTTGGCTACTGTAGTATGTAGGTGTAATTACATCTGCTCGTTGATAGTTCGCACATTCTTTTTCCCAATCTACACTTTCCGCGTACCGACGTAATGCCCCTTCATCGATTAGAAGTCGTACTATAGGCGATAAAAACCTTTCCCAGATTGCATCTTGACTGATTCCCATAGATTTATTTCCGACTCCATTAGGCAATTCACATGACATTTATATATTTACAAATTGTAATAGATGTTATTGAAGTTTGCTTCTATCCGTTTGCTGATAACTTGACGCTGGCTCAGATTTTGTATTACAGTTGTAATACAAAATTGGATGTTGGCTTGTGCCATTCTGTTTAATTAGTTACTTATGTCATAGGTTCGACTTTTTCGTGGGGGCTAAAATCCGGGTTTCTTTGAGAAACCCGGATTCTGACCCCCTCGATAGGTCAAAATTAGTGACACAAACCACTTGGAAAGCAACAAGTTAAATAAAATACCAAGTATTTATGAAAAATGAATTTAGTCTCCTAAATTAGGAAAGCAAGAAAATTTAAACTCCAAATCTAAAATTAAAGAATCAATATGGCTTACGAAAAATTAGAACTGTCTGCACCTTCTCCCGTACTATCTTGGGCAAATCACCCCTTGGGAAACGACGAAACCAAAATGGCAAGAAACGTTGCTTCATTGCCGTTCGTTTTTAAACATGTGGCATTGATGCCTGATGTACATTTGGGTAAAGGAGCGTTGGTCGGCTCAGTAATTGCCACGAAGGAGGCTGTAATTCCTGCTGCTGTGGGGGTCGATGTGGGTTGTTTTGTTGGAGATACTTTAGTTCCACTGATTGATGGAAAATCTTATCCAATTAAAGAACTGGCAGCACAAAATGGCGAATTTATTGTTTATGCTTGTACAGACTCTCAAAAAATTGTCACAACAAAAGCAACAGCAAAGCTAACTAGAAAAAATGCTCCTTTAGTAAAGGTGATTTTGGATAACAACGAAGAAATTATTTGTACTCCAGACCATCAATTTATGTTGCGAGATGGTAGCTACAAAGAAGCTCAACAGTTGCAACCCCAAACATCCTTAATGCCTTTCTACTCAAAAGTTGATAAAGATGGTTATACCTTAATTAATCAACCATTATCAGGTAAATGGCAAAAAGCGCATTGGATTGAGTCTCCGATTGATTTGCACAACCATCGAGAAGAAATTCATCAACTTAATCACAAAGTTGTTGCTGTGGAGTTGTTGGAATACACAGAAGACGTTTATTGTTTAACAGTACCAGAACATCATAATTTTGCCCTTAAAGCTGGTGTTTTCGTCCATAACTGTGGTATGTCTGCAATTAAAACTCCATTTAATGCCGACCAACTCGAAGGTAAACTCAAAAAAATTCGCTTGGATATCGAAGCAGCAATTCCCACTGGTTTTAGCGAAAATCAAGATGTGGAAAAGGCTGTTACGAATTGGCAACGCTGGAGTGATTTCAATGGATTGCACAAAGGGGTGCAAGACTTGGAAGCAAAAGCTATGCGTCAACTGGGTTCGTTGGGTGGAGGGAATCACTTTATTGAGGTATGTATTGATACCGAAAATCAAGTTTGGTTGATGCTCCATTCTGGTTCGCGTAATATTGGTAATAAACTGGCTCAGTGCCACATCAGTACAGCAAAAGAATTGGCGAAAATGGCTGGTAATAAGTTACCTGACCCCGATTTAGCTTACTTTATCGCTGGAACCGATGAATTTAAAGCATATTGGCACGACTTACAGTGGGCGCAAAACTATGCCAAGATGAATCGTGATGTGATGATGTCACGCTTTAAGCGGATTATTGAGAAACATTTGGCAGGTGGAAAGGCAATAAAACCTTTGCTTGAGGTGAATTGTCACCATAATTATGCTGAGAAGGAAGTGCATTTTGGTGAGGAAGTATACGTAACCCGTAAAGGCGCAGTTCGGGCACAGTCAGATGATTACGGGATTATTCCCGGTTCAATGGGGGCAAAATCCTACATTGTTAAGGGTAAAGGTTGTGCTGATAGCTTCTGTTCCTGTTCGCATGGTGCGGGACGGTTGATGTCGAGGAATAAGGCAAA
>JANNFJ010000789.1:0-4105 GCA_031379725.1 Calothrix sp. OTE_75_metabat_31 | reverse complement strand
ACGATAGATGTATCGAGAGGGGTAAAAGAAAATCTCTCAATTTAAAAATTAAAGGTGAGTGCCATGAATGGCAATATTCGCATCGGCAACCTCTTCGGGATTCCTTTTTACATCAATCCTTCATGGTTTTTAGTTCTAGGTTTGGTAACTTGGAGCTATAGCAGTGGATTAGCCGCACAATTTCCCCAACTAGCTGCTGGATTACCTTTATTACTGGGATTGATGACAGCACTATTATTATTTAGTTCTGTTGTGGCACACGAATTAGGACATAGCTTTGTTGCTATACGTCAAGGGATTGATGTCAAATCGATTACACTATTTATATTTGGTGGGTTGGCAAGCTTAGAAAAAGAATCGAAAACCCCGGCAGATGCTTTTTGGGTTGCTGTAGCAGGCCCGTTAGTCAGCTTATTATTATTTGCAGTATTTGCAGCGATTGGCTTTAATACTCCTGCATCTGGTGCATTCGGAGCAATTCTTGGAGTGCTGGCTTCTGTTAACTTATCATTGGCATTATTTAATCTTATCCCTGGTTTACCCTTGGATGGCGGAAATATATTAAAAGCCATTGTCTGGAAAATTACAGGTAATCCTTATAAAGGTGTAGTTTTCGCTAGTCGAGTTGGGCAAATTTTTGGTTGGGTTGCAGTTGCGTCTGCTTTAATACCACTACTATTGTTTGGCAGCTTTGGTAACTTCTGGAATTTGTTGATTGGTTTCTTCTTGCTGCAAAATGCTGGTAATGCTTCTAGGAGTGCGACTTTGCAAGAACAGTTAGTCGGATTGACAGCAGCCGATGCGGTAACGCTCGATAGCTCCATTATTTCTGCTAATATTACCCTTAGAGAGTTTGCTGACGAGCAAATTTTAAATGGACAGAATTATCATCGATTCTTAGTTACTGATGAGAATGGGCAATTGGTAGGAGCAGTATCAGTTGACAATATACGTTCTATCCCTACCATGTTATGGTCAGAAACTCAAATTCGAGAAGTAATGCGACCAATAGAAATATTTAGTACCATACAATCCGACAAGCCATTATTGGATGTAGTCCAACTACTCGAACAACAAAAACTATCTGCACTTGCTGTAATTCGTGATAATGGCGTACTGGTTGGTATTTTAGAAAAAGCTTCAATTAAGAACTTACTTAGCAAAAAAATGCAATCAAACCCTGCATAATTCCTCCACAAAATATCTTTACTAACCCGTTTTTAACTAAAACGGGTTTTTTGTATGGATATTGCCGGATGAGTAGCGCGTGCGTATCAACGGTTCGAGGACTGTTCTAAAGATAAATAGTAACTTAAGACCGCAATAAATATCAATTAAAAAAACAATGCCACATATATATGTAGGGGCGGGGTCTCCCCCATTGGTGTCAACTTAACGTGAAACCCTTGTTAAAACGTATAGATCCAGAAGAACCCCACCCTAACCCTCCCCGCGCTTCGTGGAGGGAACCGGATTTTTCCCCTCCCCGCAAGCGGGGAGGGGATTAAGGGGTGGGGTAAAAGAGCCGTGGGGTAAGCGTTTGAGTTTAAGTTGACACCAATGGGTCTCCCCGCCCTCATTATATGATGTACCTCATATATAAATAACTAGACAGAATTAGTTACAATACCGATTCTTTGCCAGGTAAGAATTTCAGCCCATATTTTCTGTTCTTTAACCTTTACTCAAACGAACATGTTGCATAATTTGCTCCTTTCGTTCAGATGAGTTGAGTTTAACTTTATTGAAATCGCTTGTACTCCGAGCTAGATGCTCCATAATTCGTTTTTGTTGGTCAGATTGTGTAGCCATAATTAACAAGTAATAATTTACTACGATTTAAACATTTACTTATCCATTTTAGTACAATTGTACGTTTTAATCGCAATCAATAGTTACCACTAATGTTATTGGTGCAACAGGTGAAGCAATAAACCCGCATTTCTCATAAAATCGCTTTGCATCTTCTGAAATAGCATGAACTAGAATTGCTCGAATTCCCACAATTGCCGAAACCTGCAACGTCCGAAGCATCCAAACCAATTAGAGTAAACGGAATTGTTAGAAACACTGCGGCAAATTTCTGTTTGCGAGAGACTTTTTTCATAAATAAAACAAGTAATTGCTATTGACTTAATCCAATAGATAGCTTAGAGAAAATTCACTTAGGGGTCAAACCCCTCAGTTATAAAATTAACAATTTACATTTATAAATATTTCTTAATGTAAGTTTGCATATTTATCACCAACTCTATGATTTATCTCAAATCATCGAGGATCATCAATGATAACTATTAGTAAGTTAGGGAATCCATAGATGAAAGTAGATTTGTAACATAGATTTTTGGTGATGCATTGTAGGTAAAGCGTAATTTTGGCACGATATATAAGTTTTTACTTATAGGTTTAATCTAATATTTATTTAATAATCACTGGGTCAAAATGAACCAAATTGCATGTAAACGCTGTAAGCTATTTAAAACAACGTTAATCAAAGTTTCTCCGTAACACAAATAATTAACGTGACCAAAAAGACCGATTCGCAATAAGTGTTTATCAAATAATCTCGGCTAGAGATTAAGCGAATAAATCACAAACATAAATAAATATCAGTATCTTATCGATAACGCAAGAAAAGTATAGTTTTTCTTGCTTGCTTTAGGCTACGTAAAAATAGATATTCACTAATAGGAGATGTTATGTCGGAATTTTTCAAGCAAGTTTCTCGTCGGAAATTTATCATTACAGCGGGTGCTTCTGCGAGTGCGATATTGCTCAAAGGTTGTTTGGGAAATCCGCCAGAACCAGGTGGTGGCAGCAGTGCATCGACAAGCGGCAATACATCTCCAAGCGCAGTTCCAGTTGCGAATATTAGTCCCGAACAAAAACCGGAAACAACGAAAGTAAAATTAGGATATATACCCATTGTTGAATCTGCACCGCTAATCATTGCTAAAGAAAAAGGCTTTTTTGCGAAATACGGAATGCCCGATGTTGAACTTGCCAAACAAGCTTCTTGGGGTGCAGCTAGAGACAACGTAGAAATTGGTTCTGCCGGTGGTGGTATTGATGGTGGACAATGGCAGATGCCAATGCCACATATGATTACCGAAGGTTTGATTACCAAAGGCAATCAGAAGATTCCCATGTACTTGTTGTGTCAATTGATTACACATGGTAATGGAATTGCGATCGCGGACAAGCATCGAGGTAAAGGAATCGGTTTGAAGTTAGACGGGGCAAAGGGTCTAATTACCCAACTCAAAGCATCTACCCCATTCACCGCAGCATTTACCTTTCCCCAAGTCAACCAAGACTTATGGCTTCGTTACTGGTTAGCTGCTAGCGGTATTGACCCCGATGCTGATGTGAAGTTGTTGACAGTACCAGCAGCGCAAACTGTTGCGAACATGAAAACTGGAACAATGGATGCATTCAGTACCGGTGACCCCTGGCCCTACCGCATCGTTAAAGATAAGATTGGCTTCATGGCTGTGTTGACAGCAGAAATGTGGAAAAATCACCCAGAAGAGTATTTTGCAATGCGAGGTGACTGGGTAGATAAAAATCCAAAAGCAACCAAAGCAATTCTCAAGGGAATAATGGAAGCACAGCAGTGGTTGGATAACTTTGAAAACCGCAAAGAAGCTGCAACAATTTTAGCTGGACGTAATTATTTCAATCTTTCAGCAGAGATACTTGCAGATACTTTCCAAGGCAATTATGATATGGGTGAGCGCAAAGTTAATGATAAATCATTAGCCGCTTATTATTGGAAAGACGAAAGAGGCAGCGTTTCTTATCCTTACAAGAGCCACGATTTATGGTTCATTACTGAGAATGTACGTTGGGGATTCTTACCCAAAGATTATCTTGACAACGGTGCAGCCAAAGCCAAAGCATTGATTGATAAAGTTAATAAAGAAAATATTTGGAAAGAAGCCGCCGCAGAAATGGGAATTGCAGCAGCAGACATTCCAACATCGACATCGCGTGGTGTGGAAACCTTTTTTGATGGTGTGAAGTTTGACCCCGAAAAGCCCGAAGAATACTTGAAAAGCCTTAAGCTTAAAACAGGAGCAATTTAGTTAGTAGTCAGTAGTCA
>JANNFJ010000781.1:0-7927 GCA_031379725.1 Calothrix sp. OTE_75_metabat_31 | reverse complement strand
CGAACGTAGTCGAAAAGTTTCCATACGATGCTGCTTCGGAGTGCTGTGGAACAATCACCCTCGACGTTCGATAAGTATTGAGATGCTTCCCTACGGTAACTCTTGACAGCTTGGGCATTAAAAGGTTATAGGAATATGTATTAATTTCCCAAGATGAAATCAAAGTCGAAGTTTACCGTAAAGACGCTCAAGAAAATTGGTCGCTACAAAGTTTGAGCTACTGTGATAACTTAGAATTGAATTCAACTGGATTAACCCTTACAATGAACGACATTTACGAAGATGTTCTAATTTAAGTAAAAAAATTAAGGTAAAAAATTATGCAATCAGCTTTACGCATCACAACTCAAGTTTTACCAGGAAACAAAATAGAAATTCAAATTCCCCAAGCTGAAATTGGCGATAACGTTGATGTGTTTGTTATTCTACCAGAAAAAACCGAAAGCAAACGACGTTCTGCAATCGAAATCTTAGAAGAAGTTCATGCTAAACGTGCCCCTAAAAGTGCTGAAGAAATCGACAAACATCTTCAAAAGGAACGAGAATCATGGGATTGATGCTTCCTTCTTCTAGTAGAATCTATATCGATACAGCAGTAGTTATTTATAGCGTCGAGTGGAACCCTGATTACTATTCACTCCTGCAACCTTTATGGTTAAAATATCAAACTGGTGAAATCGAACTTATCAGTAGCGAACTCATCTTGATGGAAGCTTTAGTTCTTCCTTTAAGAAATGCTGATACATTCATGCTTGATGCTTACGAGCAGTTGTTATTATCTGGAGAAATGCAATTAATTCCTATTAATCAATTTATACTAAAACAAGCTGCAAATCTCCGTGCTACTACGAGATTAAAAACACCAGATGCAATTCATGCAGCTACAGCTTTATCTGCTAACTGCAATCAATTTCTTACCAACGATAAAGGCTTTCGCAATATTCCCGGTTTACCGACTGTTATTCTTAGTGAAGTTTTAGGGAGTGCAAGTTAAATTAAAATCAAAGCAACAACTTTAGCGGCTCTTCAGCATTTGTTCCATTAGCGACAATATCTGTTTTACCGCATTATTAGCAGAATCGGCAGAGTTGCAGTTCTTAGCAGAAATGCGAATGACTCTCACACCCTCGCTCTCTAAGTGAAGTAAGCGGTTGTGTGCTGAGGATGGTGATTCCTTATGCCAAAAATCACCATCTAGTTCTATAACAAACGTCATGCCTTGCTTAATAACAACAAAGTCGGGCTCGATTCGCTTAAACTGTTTTCCGTTAGATATCACAACGGGCAGTGGCATTACTGGCAGTCCAGTGTTGCGAAGCGCAATAAATAATAATACCTCTGGGTCTGATCTAAATAGCAGTCCCTCATGCTCAATAGCCGCTAGATTAGCAGAATGCGCTCGACCCTGGTTTGTGACACCAGTGATGGATGAAGATGCGATTGCTGCAAGTTTAACTATAAAACGATGTGCTTCACTTACCACGATAGCATCGGCTAATTCAGCAAGTTTATTCTCAACTGCGGTTCGTTCTTTCTTACCACTAAACTTAGCCCAATCACGTGGTAACAGAGGTACTCTAATTAACCACGTCCATATCCCACCGTCCCAGTTATCGTATTCTTCGAGAGTAATGTCAACACCACGAGTACGTAATGTTTGTGAAACCACGTCAAATTTCTCTGCCTCTGCAAGCTCTGCGAGACTGTTTGTAAAAATTTCGTGGGGAACAGGGAATGGACACGCTTCATGTGGTTGAGAAGCGTCTTGCTCATATATAGAACGGGAATTATCCATAAAAATTACAACCTTACCGCATTGTTCTCATTTTTTTAACACGTCAGCCAGTAATATTGCTAGGTATGTTTACCATCCGGTCTCTATGTTATCTAGTCCATGATCGATTAAAGCCGATATACCTTCCAAGAATGTGCCTATTTGATTGATGGATTCGGAAAAATGTTTAATATCTATTATTTCTATCTCTTTTAGGCACTTATTACCTTTTTTATCTTTCTCATAACGGAATTCTTGAGATGACGCATCTGCTCGCATAAATTCTGCGATAACGTTATCTGTGTTCTGTTCTTCAGGGCAACCTGGGTCTTCGCATAAATCATGGATAATGCTCTTTGCGTTAGCCCATAATATATCCAATTTGTGACCATTGGCATTTATTTGTCCATTGCCAGCTAGTCTACTGCCATTTACAATAATGTTCTTAAGCAATAATTCTAAATAATGCCTGTATAAAAAACCTATTGGATAAATTAATGTATCTTGATTCATCTCGGTTGATAAAACACGCTCTACTAAAATATCTGCTGCATCTTTATAACCCATGATGCCAAAATTATCACGATAATATCCGTGATAAATAAGGGCATTATGCCGACAATTAATATCAGAAGATACAAAAAGAGATGAAATATAATTGTCTTGCTTTGCCATAATTTTGATTTTTTAATTTTTAAAATTAGGTGTGGTTTTAGTTATTTATCAACTGAGACAGTACTGGACACGGAACAGTTAAAAAATACTATCTGAAAATGTATTAACACGTATTATCGTACTACACAAAAGAAAAGTTGTTTTTGAAGTTTTAGTAAAGTATTATCAAAGTTAGCCAAAGGTGTTGCAGCTTAAAAAGTATATTTTGTTATACAAGGAGCGATAGTGCTGTGTTCGCGCTGTACGCGTTCTTGCAGGGTAGCATCTCAAAAATACATCGCGTTTTCGTGATTCTAAAGCCTACGGCACACTGTGCGAACGCTTCACTTCGTTCCGTACCCTGCGGGAACGCTACGCTAACAGAATGACAAATTATACCTATGTTGGACTTTTCAAACATCCTCTTAAAGCTATTTTCAGCTATACTAAGAACGGGTTAAAACTTTACTTTTACACTAGCGTCAAAGTCTTTAAGATGCTTCGTTCCTCAGCATGACAAAAGTCCAGATTTTACCCATTTGCAGTAGAATCAAACCACAAATAGTCATAGAGGCGCGATATATCGTGCCTCTATATGTGGCCTGTTTACCCATAGGCTGGATAAAGATTTGGGTAAATGCCATAGCCAAGCGCCGACCTGTCGGTTCGCATAACTTCTAAAAAATGTGGGATTAACTGTGCCATCAGTCAAATAACTATAGGTTGGGTGCAACAAAGTAAAACCCAATATTTCCAAAGTTTTGTTGGGTTACGCTACGCTTCACCTAACCTACGCATAAATTATTTATTTAAAATCGGAACGTTGGGATTTGAACCCAAGACCTCCACTACCCCAAAGTGGCGCGCTACCAAGCTGCGCTACGCCCCGAAAAACGGCTTTTAGATTCATTAAATGTAAATCTAAATTCCATTCACTCGAACTAAACGATTATAACATAAGCTCAAAGAAAAATAGCACTTCACCTTAAAAAACCTTGAGCGTGTTGGCAGCTTGCAACAACCCAGGAACAGCCCCAGCATCAAAGCTACCTTCTGCACCACGTTCGCAATTCAAAATAAACCGCAAGCTGTAAGCATGGGGATACCCTTCTACTTCCATCCAAATCAGATCGCTTTGGGCTTCCATCGCAATTTTTTCTTCATCCATCAATTCACCTGTAAGCTGCTGCATCGTCAGGGCAAGCTGTACGAACAATCGACAAAAGTCATCCAATTCGGACTGAGTTAATTCAATTGCCCAATCATCAGTCCCCACCAACCCTGTAAACTTCGGTGCAGATGGATTCCAACCAATACGCCAATTTGTACCAGTTTTGAGAACACGTTCCATTTTTGGGAAGGGAGGAGGGAGTAGGGAGTGGGGAGATGGGGGGATGGGGGGATGGGGGAGATGGGGGGGATGGGGGAGATGGAGAGAGTAAATTATTCATTAGCTTGTCTCCCTTGTCTCCCTTGTCTGCCTACTCCCTACTCCCTAACTTTTACTAAAACCATTGACTAAAGCTTGTACCAAAGCATCACGCTGACTGCGAGAGAGTTTTTTAATTGCAGCGCGATCGCTATCCAAGGGATTTTTCCTTAACGAGTCGGCACCAGGGTAAGTACTATCATATATGGCTTCGTTAACACCAAAATAATCGGCTATTGTCAACTTCCAATCAAAACGATAATTGGGGGCACGTCCTTTAACAAACATATGGTATTGAATCATGCGGCTAACTAAGGTGTTATTTTCGGCAACGCTACCGCCTTCTTTCCTGGTATAGTTATTTTCCTTGGGTAAGTCGGGTAACTGCTGATATACTTTTTGCCAAACGTTACCAACGTCTACACTTTGTGCCGTGACTGGTTGTATACCAAATAAGCTTGAACTTCCCCAAATCGAATTACCAATATCCGCACTCAAAAGCACTACACTCATAACGACTATGAATAGTGCAGAGTATACAATTCGGCGTGCTGGATATAAACCGAAATTAGATTGGTTGATTGGATAAAGAAGTTTTCTTTTGCCACTACTCCACATGAAATACTCCTCATATTTTTTGAAAGTGCAAGCTGCACAGCAACTTTACACTTTCAACGGCAGACTATACCTTACAATTCGCCAATGATTTCTGGTTGGGTCAACTCATCAGACATCTCAATAATTGCCCGCAACACAGGCTTCATCATCACGTCGTCAGCATTATCAAAATCTTCATAACGGCGACGTTTAGCACGATTTGCCACCTGAACTGTGATTCGATAGCGATTTGAGGCAGCGCTAATCAATTCTTCAGCACGATGCCTGATTTGAGATTGCGTTGTCTCGAATTTAGAACGCTTCAGCATAGTTAGTGGTTTTTAGGGTCACTCACCAGTTTAACAGGATCAATAAATTTACGGGTTGATGCAGAACTAGCAGCAACCTTTCCGTTGATAGAGGTGAAGAGTTTATGGTCTATCTATAAGTAACTTGTAACACTAAATAAAGAATCAGGAAGTTCATGCATGTCTAACCTCAAGGAAACTGCGATTAAAGCTGGATTCAAGACCCTCATTCAAGCTGTTGAAGCCACTAAGCTTGACGAAGATATTCTCAATCAGCCCGGTTCCTACACAGTTTTTGCACCCACAGATGATGCCTTTGCCCAGCTACCCGAAGGAACTTTAGAATCGCTTCTGCAAGATACCCATAAGCTTAAACGAATTGTCGCCTATCATTTGGTTTTTGGCGATGTTAGAAGTGACGATCTAGCACAAATTGACGAAGCCCCAACAGTCGAAGGATCTATCTTAGCAATTGAGTGTGCTGACGGCAAAATCAAAGTAAATGATGCCAATGTCCTCAAAACTGACATTCTTAGCGACAACGGCGTAATTCACGTTATTGATGCTGTGTTGATACCGACAATGGTTGCAGCAACTTAAATTGACTGTCCATTAATTATACGTTGCCCGAAAGCCTCCGTAGGGGCGCAAGGCATTGCGCCCTTACTGGGGTTTTTGGAAATGTCCATTAATTATACGCGTAGAGACGTTAAATGTGACATTCTCTACATTGTTTTGTAGTGTGCATAACAGTTTTCTGCAAAGGTTTTGTACTGAGTTATAAAAATACGGATAAATTATAAACCCGGTTTTTGGGATAGCCAGGTTTATTAGCTTTCGGTTTTCTGTCTGGAGGTTCTATAGCCGTAAAGGTACTCATAGGTACTACTACTCATCCCAAAGGTAGATGTACCTACTAGATAAAATGAATAATATCAAATTTGTTTGTTAAGAAAATTTACAGCAAGCACCACAGTCACCGTTAATAGAGTTTGCTATTTATAGTCCGGTTGCCAATATTCGTGGCATCCTTAATTGAGACATTAAACTAACTTTAAAAGCGGTAATTGATGCTATTAACACTGTGAAAATTTCCGCAAACAGATAATGTAAATTAATACTAGGGAATCTACAAATGGCAGCCGATCTAAATGGAACCATCTCAGCATTGAAAGGTGGCTTGACTTCTATCCCAGCCGCAGCAGCAGTAAGCAACATCGAAACTTGGGAAAAGGATCTTAAGGATGCCGCACCTGAAATTGCGACTCTTCTCGGTCAACTCAAGACAGCTTTATCAAGTGGTAACGCAACTCCTCAGTCACTAGGCAAACTACTAAACAGCCTTGCAGAAAAGACTTCATCTGCTGCTGCTGGTAGCAAGGAAGTACAAGAATTAGGTTCTTTGTTGAAGCAAGCGGCTAGTTCATTAGGTTAATTCTTTAAATAGTACTATTGCTCGAAGGATTGCTGACGCGCTTCTTCTAACAATATTATTCCTTTAATTAGTATGGTGAGCATTGCCCACCATACTAATTTTTAGTTTAACCAACACCTATAACGCATCCAGTGCGTGCAGGAAGATTTAAGGAAAGTTGCTTATGTTCTCCTTCACCGTGCCACTGAATTTCAGTACTGCCAAATAAAATTTTATTCGGTTGAGATTGCAGATTTACGGTTTCTAAATGAGCTTTTGCTTCCGCAGTCCCAACGTTAACTGCGATGATTAATTCTTCACTTCCCAAAATTCGCCCAAAGATGTAAACTGCTCCTTGAGCATAGAGAACTTTGTAATTTCCCGTACGCAGACAAGGGTAAGCGTGGCGTAAAGCGATTAAATCGCGGTGATATTTTAAAATTTCCTGATTCTGGTTAGATTTTTCAGGAAAACTGCGACGCGAATCTGGGTCTATTGCACCTGGTAACCCGACTTCATCCCCATAGTAAACGCTTGCTGCACCGGGAAATGTCATTAAAAGTAATGTAGCTAGTTCAACACTAGCCATATCACCACCTGCGATTGTTAATAACCGTGCGGTGTCATGACTAGCGAGCAAATTTAACTGGGTCAGCTGGATTTCCCAAGGGTAGAGTTGGAGTAATTCTTCAATTTTTGCAGCGTATTCAGCAGCGAAAAGAGGTGGATAGGGCTTGTAGTCGCGGCTTTGGACTTGATCTAAGACTACGCGATCGCCTGCTGCAAATGCAATGGTAGGGCCAGCAAACAAGTAATTCATCACACCGTCGAATTGCGTACCATCCAACCATTGTCGTGAATCACCCCAAACTTCACCGACAATATAAGCTTCAGGATTAACTGCTTTGACCCGCTGTCGAAATTCTTCCCAAAATCCCGGTGTTTTGATTTCAAATGGTACATCTAACCGCCAACCATCAATGCCGAATTTAACCCAATATTCGGCGATTTCCATAATATACTCGCGGACTTCGGGGTTATCGTGGTTAAACTCTGGTAAAGCCCGATTTCCATCCCAGCTACCGTAATTAGCAGGTGTGTCCCCTGTATAAGGTGCAAGCGGCCAGCCTTCGATTTTAAACCAATTTACCCAAGGTGAATGGGGGCCATTTTCGAGTACATCATGGAAAAAGAAAAATCCCCGACTCGAATGGTTGAAAACTCCATCCAAAACAACTTTAATATTACGTGCGTGTGCCTCGTCGAGTAATTCTCGAAACGCCGCATTACCTCCCAACATCGGGTCAACCTGATAGTAATCGTGGGTGTGGTAGCGGTGATTACTGGCAGACTGAAATATCGGTGTAAAATAAATTGCATTTACTCCCAAAGATTCGATGTAATCCAACTGTTCGAGGATTCCCCATAAATCCCCTCCTTTATATCCTTGTAGCGTTGGCATCGCTTCCCAATCTTCCCAAGGGGCATTGTGCATCCGTTTGTGCGATCGCTTGCTTTTTGCGAAGCGGTCGGGGAAAATTTGGTAGAAAACCGCATGTTTTACCCAGTCAGGTGTCTGAATTTGCATAATTGCTTGCTTAATGTCTTATTATTGCTTTATCGCAATACTTACAGAAATTCAGTACTCTACGGCTCATACCTTTGGTAGAAATACTAATTAGCAAGTTTAGGACTTACGCAAAATCTATCCCAAACTCTTATTTCTCCGTGTCCTCTGCGTCCTCTGTGGC
>JANNFJ010000779.1:0-1836 GCA_031379725.1 Calothrix sp. OTE_75_metabat_31 | reverse complement strand
CGATTCTCTAAATTCATCGATTCAAGATCGTTACAAATTTGCGGTATTTTTGACAAAAGAATCACCGCATCTCCCTCTTTTTTCATGCGTAGATGTCAACACGACAAATTAGGGTTATCTATTTTAACGATAATCGACTACTGCGTGTCCCCCAGTATTAAGACTAGCTAGCAAATTTCAATGTAGCGCCTGCAGGGGGATAACGGTACCAGTACTCACAACCTTAATTATGGGAGAGCATTCCCTGAATACAACCGTTACGCAACCCTAAGACTAACTCCACTACAAGGGATGAAAACCGCTGTTACGCCGGGAGCTGGAGTAAAGGCAGAAAACCCGCGTTGCCAGTTCCCAAAGGAAGTCGAGGTCAAGTTCTGTAGAATCAACGTATTCTCGACAACCATGCTTCCTGAGGTTCCAGCACAACCGAAACCCAAGGAACTCAACTCAGAATCACGACCATGAACATTGGACAGAACGACGAGGTTAGGGGGTTTCCATTAGGAATTCTACAGACGAAAGAGGTGCAAAAAAATCACTAGCAATCGATAATTGCATATGGATTTATTTAAAAACCGTCTTTTAAGAATAATCGAGAAGCCCTATAGGATATCCTTTGATTCAACGGATAAAATGTAAACTTTTTTCGAGTCTAAGGTAGCATTACCATCAGCGTCAAATTTCCATTTCAGGATTATAAACTTGCACTTTGGGAGTTCTAATAATCCTCCTGTTGAATTTAATAGGGATGCCCATAGCTGCGTGTTGTGTCTCATAAGTGCATCTAGTGAAATACCATTTTCATGTGGAACTAGTAGAAAACATGTGGTATCATCTACAAATGCTTGCACCTTCTCTTCTAAATTGATTTTACTTATTGGTGACCTAAGCTCCGCCGGTCCTGCTCCTTTATTGTATGCTCGTATTAAACAATCACTTATAAACCCCCAGCATGCTGGTGCATTCCCGGATCCTTGTCCTAAACCTTCAAACCTTTCGGGTCTCATATGCCTGTTTGGTTTTTCCGCAATACCACTTCTGTATACAATGTAGTATTTTATCTGAGTCAAAGTTTGTGAGTGTAATTTTGCTACTTCTTTGGGAAGCCTCTCTCTCATACTTGCTAAGCTGCTCAAACTATTACGCGGTCATAACATGCTTTTGCATCGTTGTACATAATTCCGCCTTCTGACCTTTGTAGTTGAATGATTTCGTATTTGATGACAGTTTTTACTGCTAGATCTATGGCGCTCTGTCCCGGTCGTCCTCCTACCTGCTCTGGTGTCACTGTACCTTCTTCACAGGCTATACGAGTCAGCCGCTGAGATCAGAAGAATTTCAATATCAGGTTCCAGTCCGCTTCAAAAATATGCAACACTCGTAACTTGTCAATGAGTGGGGTACCAATGATCTTTTCCATGAGTATGGTTGTGCTCTATTGCAAGGTTCATTAATCTGTGCTGTATGGTTAAGCATTTGGTGGCGATGGAAGTGATTTCTATATCGCTGTCTTCTTGTTCTTCTTGCTCTTGCACAGTTAATATTTTCAAAATATAGGCATTTACTAATGATTTGTAAATTCCAAGATGCTTGCCTGATGGCGATGTACTTGTAATTTCTCTCCACTTTTGGAATCCACTGACCATCGATTGGAAAGGTATTTCAGGAGAAATTGGATCTTGTACTCGTTGTAACTCTGCCAGTAGCAGTTTTGCCGACTTTGGGATTTGTAATTCGTCTGGTATACGCTTCCCTTCTAGTATCGATGTTCCAAATTCACTTACACCACTATGGTTGAGTAAATCTTGGAGTGGTGATACTGCAAAATCTGTCTTG
>JANNFJ010000753.1:0-2846 GCA_031379725.1 Calothrix sp. OTE_75_metabat_31 | reverse complement strand
TGCTGCTTAATTCCTATTCCTAGTATCCGGTTATTTACTTTTACTGAATGTTGTTGAGTCTTTTAGAATAACTCCCATAAATTGCCTCAAGGCAGGAACTTCGTTATGCTGTCATCTGCGATCGCCTGGTGGTCGATTACCAAAAAAGCAATATTCGCAAGCTGAATCATCAGCCTTAGAAGCATTCTTAATTACCAAAAATATATTTGGTAATAATCATCCACAAGTTGCCAGCAACATGAATAATTTAGCTGCTATCTATGAAAGCCAAGGACGTTATTTAGAGGCAGAAGAAATACATTTAGAAGTTTTAAAAATCAGAAAAAATTTATTAGGAGAAGCACATCCTGATATTAGTAACACGCTAAATAACTTGGGAGGATAATACTTAGCTGTTGGACGTTATCCCGAATCAGAAGCAAAGTATCGAGAAGCCTTATCCATGCGCCAAAATTTGTTGGGGGAATCGCATCCGGATGTAGCATTTAGTTTAAATAATTTAGCAACTGTATTAACTGCTACTAATCATTTTGCTGAGGCTTTATCATATCGCATTCGAGCAAGCAATATTAACGATAACATAATTAGTAACATATTTTCCTTTAGTTCGGAAAATGACCGTCTTGCCTTTATTGAAAAAATTAGAAATAACTTTGACTTATTCCTTTCCCTGGTTTGTAACCATCTTTCTAGTTCTCAAGATGCCAAACAAGCAGCGCTAGATTTTGTCCTCAATCAGAAAGCTGTAACCGCATCAGCACTCATGGCTCAAAATCAGGCATTTGCTAACGGACGTTATCCTCATTTGACAGAAAAATTTTGCCAACTTAACGACTTAAGCAACCAAATTATTCATCTAACCTTTGCAATTCCCCAAACAGGTAATTCTGCCCCATACCAAGAAAACCTAAAACAACTGCGATCGCAATATGACAACTTGCAAAAACAGCTAGCTGCACAAGTCCCAGAAATTCAACTATCTCAGCAAACCTGCGACTTTCATACCGTCGCATCCGCTTTACCCAATAATTCAGTATTAATTGAATTTGTCCGATTTAATACCTTTGATTTCCAAGCGATTCAGGCAAATGGAGAATCTCAATGGTTGACCCCTCGTTACGTAGCATTTATATTACCTGTAAATCAACCAAATGCGGTACAAATGGTCGATTTGGGAGAAGCCTCAACCATCGATGAATTAATTTTGCAGTTCCGCATAATTGCCTCGGATAATAATCAAGATACTCTCGCATGGACTAAAAAGGCTCAGATAAAATCTGATAATCCCACTGCCGGGATTCAACTTTATCAAAAACTTTGGCAACCAATCCAACAATTAGTCCAAGGCTACCAATATTTAATTATTGCCCCCGATAGCAACCTTAACTCGCTGCCATTTCAAACCTTACCTTGCGAGACTGGTACAGGCTTGTTGACAGATGAATGTACAATTAGTTATTTAAGCGTGGGACGGGATATTTTGCGATATGCTAGCCCTTCTGAAGTCGAAAGGCAAATTACAAGTCCAGCATTAATAATTGCCGACCCAGATTTTGATTTATCTGATGTTACTCAAAATACAGCCAACCATAATAATCAACTTGATGAATTTGCACTTAACTTAGATGAAACTAACCTATCTCGCGCACCAGGTACAAGATTTTTAGGAGAAAGCATCGCCAAAAAGCTACCAGGGGCAAGGCTATACACCGATATAGAAGCACTAGAAACTCGTTTGACAGCAAATGATTGTCCCCTTGTAATGCTCATTGCCACCCACGGGTTATTTATTCCCGATTCGCTACACCAAGCACCTGATGAAGGAAGATTTGCATCTACAAAACCAACCAACCCCATGCTACGTTCTGGACTTGCTTTAGCAGGTGCCAACATTTGGCTATCTGGTGGAACTCCTCCAAAACAAGCAGGTAAAGGCTTCGTTTTTGCACAGGATATTGCAGGTTTAGACCTATGGGCAAACGAACTCACTGTATTATCTGCCTGCGATACCGCTAGGGGTGACATTAAAATTGGTGAGGGTGTATTTGGCTTGCGACGTGCTTTTACTGTAGCAGGTTCAAAAAGGCTCGTGATGAGTCTGTGGAAAGTACCAGATAGAGCAACTGCCTTGCTAATGGAGCTTTTCTTTGATAATTTGCAGTCCGGTATGGGATGTGCAGAAGCATTACGGAATGCTCAAAATTATATACGTAAAATAACTGTCAAGCAATTGCGACAGTCTACTTTGGGTTTGGAAGTCCTCAAAGAAGTGTTACGGGTAAATCAATTGTCACAACAGAGTAATATCAACTTTCATGAGGAAGATACACCGCTTAAGCATCCTTTTTACTGGGGAGCATGGATTTGTCAGGGAGATACACACAGGGAGTTAGGGAAAGAACTGTTTAATTAATGTTGTCGTTGCGATCGCCTTCATCTGTGTCTGTCGATTTGGGAGAGTTCCTACAATGCTGCGTCCAAATCAATAGTACATAAGCTCTGATTATGAGTAGCGGACAGGGTAATAGTTCGTAGTGCCCAACAGAGGGAACACAAATAATGATTGTAACTAGTACAGCATGGCGCAAGTAACCATACCATTTTTATGTAGTGCGTAGGCAAAGCCAGCCCGCAGGGCTTGCATCTTGCTCGCATAGAGAGGCGATCAAGATGCTCGCACTACAATGGTATTCCTATTTCCGCCCTTGGGTACTAGTGGAATGTCAGTTTTCTAATTTCCATCCCCGTGAGGGGTAATAAATCGAAAACTGTCGCTAGTACTGCCGCAGCTTTATCCTCTGTTGATATTCTGTTTCCATCCCCGTGAGGGGTAATAAATCGAAAAC